>DAIDKD010000099.1 GCA_027451065.1 Bacillaceae bacterium
AATGACTTAGCATTTGCGATTAGCGTTAGCGGTACAACAGATACTCCTATTCATGCTACAACTATTGCAAAAACTACTGGAGCAACAACAGTAAGTATTACTGGATTTTCGAGTAATCAACTATCTAAATTAACAGACTATCAGTTTTACGGTATGACATCTGACATGTATGTTGATGGAATTGACCTTTCTGAAAGACTTAGCTTTGTCTATTTAACTAATTATATTTTTAGTGAGTATGCTCGGAAATATCTCATGTAGCAGTAATCTACCCGCAACAAAGTAACCATTCATTATTTCGATATCGGCATAATGAATGGTTATTAGTTGTACTTCATTCTAACCTTATTAGAACGTTATATCTTCTTTCTTCACATTTCTCAGTATGATTCATTTCCTGCTAGTTTATTAGCTGTTATTTTTACCATTCTTGCAATATTTTGTGATGTTCTCTCTAAATTCTCCGCACCCGTCGTTAAGGCCTCTTCCAAAGATACAACTCCCGGAACGATTGAAAACAATATATCTATTCCACAATCATGAACAATTTCACTATCAGCTGTTACACTCCCCGCAATTCCGATGACTGGGATAGAGTATTTCTTAGCTACTTTTGCAACTCCCATTGGTGTTTTTCCATAAATAGTTTGGCTGTCCATTCTGCCTTCCCCAGTAATAACAAAATCAGCACCTTGAACAGCCTCTTCTATATTGGTTGCCTCAATAACAATGTCAATTCCTGATTTTAACGTCCCGTTCAAAAATGCCAAAATACCTGCACCTAACCCTCCTGCTGCTCCTGCCCCTGCTACATCTTTCACTTTCTTCCCTAAATGTTCTTCAATTTTATCTGCATAATTGCCCAAAGCTTCATCTAATTGTTCTATCATTTCACTGGTTGCACCTTTTTGTGGTCCAAATACAAAAGATGCTCCTTTTTCACCTGTGAGAGGGTTGTCCACATCACAAGCAATTTCAAAAGTAACCCCTGTCAGCCTTTTATCCAATTGTGAAATATCAATCCTTTCTAAAGTATGAAGGGTTCCTCCACCAAAAGGTAATTCTTTTTCTTCTTTATCTAGCAATTTCACTCCTAATGCTTGTGCCATACCTGCACCACCATCATTCGTTGCACTACCACCTAAACCTAATATGATATGGGTTGCACCTGTGTCTAATGCTGATAAAATTAACTCTCCTACTCCTTTCGTTGTTGTAATGAGCGGGTTCCTTTTTTCTATAGGTATATAATGAAGTCCAGAAGCAGCTGCGATTTCAATCACTGCTGTCGTTCCATTTCCTAATATTCCATAAAAGCCTTCTACAATATCCCCTAAAGGGCCAGTTACATCTTTACGAACAATATAACCACCAGTAGCATCTACTAATGACTGTGTTGTTCCTTCACCACCGTCAGCCATTGGAATCTTCACAACTTCCGCTTCTGGTAATACTTTTTTCCACCCCTTTTCAATTGCATCGGCTACTTCTATAGCTGTTAAGCTTTCCTTAAATGAATCTGGAGCAATTACAATTTTCATTCTTCTCTCCTCACTTTGTCTATCATATCAAACAAATTATTTACAATATTTTATCGACAAGATAAATTGAAATGGCATAAAATCAAGAAATTATTCGAGATTTTATGCCATTTTATTACACTATATTATTTTAGTTCTGGCCAGTAATCTTTATTTGCTTCAATAAGAGCATCTAGAATGTTACGAGCTTTCTTTGCATCAACTATTGTGCGGTTTAATGTTAATGCTTGAAGTGCTTTTGTATAAGAACCTTCAAAATATGATTCAACAGTCAACTTTTCAAAAGCATGTTGATTTTCAATTAAGCCTTTGTAGAATGTATCAATATGACCAACTGAATACGGCTGTGGTCCGTTAATGCCAAGTGATGCAGCTACTTCAATCATAACATCATCTGGTAAATTAGCAACAATACCGTTGTTTGGAACAATCACAATATACGTTTGCTTTAAATTATTGCTAATAGAGGCAGCTACTTCTACAATCATATCACCATGAGCATCGTTATGGACAACATGGGAGTCTTTTGCTGTTCCTTTTTCTACAATACTACGACACTCACCAAAAACTTTTTTCTCACGACCATCCATTACTTCATTTGCCCGTGTATAGTTAGGGTCTAAGGTTGAAGTTTTATATTCTGGATATAAGTAATATTGTAAATAAGTGTTCGGTAAATATTCTGGAAAGTCATTTAGCATTGTTTCCACCATTGCATAGGTGTCTAACCAAGACTGATCACGCTGTTCAGCATCAGCAGGACGGAATCCACCGTCAAGAACTGTTTCTTTAATTTTTGGTGCAAGGTCATTACCATTTTCATCATAAATATTAGTAAACCAACCAAAATGGTTCAGACCAAAATATCTAGGCTCAAATTTATTATAATCATAGCTAATTAAACGACCATAAGAACGTAACAAGTTTACAGGCTGATCACAGATATTAAGAATTTTTTTGTCATTAGGAAATGCTTTTTGAAGTGCAAGTGCTACAATTGCCGCTGGATTTGTATAGTTTAAAATCCATGCATCTGGGCTATAGCGACGTACATCTTGAACCATTTCAATCATATCACGAATAGAGCGCATACCATATGCAAAACCACCAGGTCCGCAAGTTTCTTGACCAACAACTCCAAAATTAAGTGGAATCTTCTCATCCTGTTCACGCATCGGATATCCCCCAGTACGCATTTGACAGAAAACAAAATCTACATTCTTATAGGCTACTTCTTTGTCAGTAGTATAAATAAAGTTAACTTCCGGCGCTTCTTCTCGGAATAATATCTCACCAAATTTTCCAATTACTTCTTGACGTTTTTCATCAATATCATAAAGAACTACTTGATTAAGCGGAAATTTCTCCAAATGTGTTGTCAATGCTTTTAAAATGCCTGGTGTCCAAGTAGAACCCCCACCTACTAATACAATATTATTTTTTTTCATTGTTAAACAGCTCCTTTTACTTCTAATGCGATTTTTTCTACTTGCGGTCCGTAAATGACTTGCAAGTTTGTATCATTTACCTTCACGATACCTGCTGCGCCAGTTGCTTTAATAGCATTCTCATCAATTTTTTCGATGGATCCAAGCACAAGACGAAGGCGTGTGAAACAATTTTCAATCTCTTTAATATTTTCTTTCCCACCAAGTGCAGCAACAATAGCAGCACCTCTATCAGTAGCTTCATTCATTGGTACCTCTTCGAAACTCTCATCTTCACGTCCTGGTGTTTTTACATCAAAACGTTCAATCACATATTTAAAGGCATAATAGTATATAACAGCATAAAATAAACCGACGATAACTGCCATCCACCAATTAGTTTCTGATCCTTGTAGAATACCAAACACAGTTAAATCAATAATTCCTCCTTGAACATTACCAATTGCAACATTGAGGATATCCATAAGGAAGAAAGCAAGCCCAGACATGATTGCATGGAAAATAAATAGTATAGGCGAAACGAATATAAACGCAAACTCAATTGGTTCCGTAATACCAGTTGTAAAACTAGCAAGAGCAGCAGCTAGCAATAATGCTTTTACTCTCTTTTTCTCTGTTGGCTTAGAAGCTCTAAACATAGCTAAACAAGCAGCTGGTAGTCCAAATACCATGACTGGAACCTTTCCTTGAGAAAGAAAGCGAGTTGCTTCTGCCATAATGCTGTAATCCGGATTGTTTTGAGCTAACAGTGCATTAAAAATATTTAAAGCACCTACCATTTGTTCACCATCAATGACTTCTACACCACCAACAGGTGTAAATCGAACAATCTGATTTAAAATATGATGCAATCCAGTTGGAATCAATAACCGCTCTACAGAACCAAAGATAAATGTTCCTATCGCACCAGCCTCTGCAATGATATTACCTATTCCAACAATTCCACTATTTACAAACGGCCAAACGAAGTACATTATCAGTGATAAAAACGGGATTGTTACTGTAATAATAATTGGAACGAATCTTTTCCCACCAAAGAAGCTGATTGCTGTTGGTAATTCAATCTTATAAAACTTATTGTGCATCCAAGCAACCCATATTCCAGAAATAATTCCACCCAATACATTCATTCGAAAAGTAAATATACCTAGCACGGTTTCATAACTGGAAGCAATGGATGTTGCTTCTAGAGTAGACAAGCCTGTTTCTGTTAAATAATCAACTGTTCTAGTGGCAGCTGTAATACCATTTAATCCTAGTATGTAGCTAATAGACACATGAAAAAGAAGAAAACCAATAACAGCACCAAATGCAGCAGTTGCTTTCTCCTCCTTTGCTAATCCGATAGCGATGGATATCGCAAAGAGGACTGGTAAGTTACCAAATAGAGTATTAATCAATAAGCGAATAAATCCGATGAATTGTTGAACAACTGTAATATCAACAAATGTCTGTCCTACAATATTTGGATTTTGAAGAACAGCTGCAAGACCAAGAAAAATACCACTAGCCGCTATAATTGAGATAGGCATCATGAGAGATTTTCCAAGTTTTTGTAAGTAACCTTTCATACTTTGACCCCCTTGTTGTTTTGTTTACAACATGTAGTATACATAAATAAGAAAGCATTTCCAATAGATTTCCAACACAACATTACAGATACACGTAGTTTGTATTTGTACTCAAAGTTGTGTTTTTGTACACGTTTCCATGAACTTAATCTGAAAGGCGTGCATTAAGGTGTTCACCAATGGCTCACGAATAGATTTTGATAAACCTTTACGGTAAGGCATCCTTCTTGAATTTTCATCCAACAAAAACCCTTCCTCAATGTGCTTGGTTATTCGTTCATAAACGGTATTATAGAACGAGTAAATATTCATTTCTGAATAGCTCATATCACCTGTTGAAAGTTAGGAAAATGCTCTATAATGGACAGGTATTTCCCAAAGAACAAAAGTCCACCAACAGTCATCGCATACTCTTTTGAAGGTCGTTTCCGTTTGAATACACCAATTTCCTTTAGAAATTCTTCATTGGACATCTTTTCAATAGCAACAGTTCTTTTAAAAAATTAATATTCAGAAAACTATTGACTATTGGAAATTTTTAGATTATTGTAATTTATAACGTATTACATACCATTTATTTGAAAAACATTTTACAGGAGGATTAAAAGATGACAAGAAGAATAAAATTTATACTCTTATCTATGCTATCACTTGTACTTCTAGTAGCATGTGGAAATGCAACTGATAGTGCAGATGGGCATGCAGCAGCAGCACAACAAGGTGGCGAGGTCGTTTGGGTTACAATGTCTGATGCACCAACATTGGATCCACACGGTGTTAGTGATTCGGCATCAGTGAATGCGAGTAATCAGATTTTTGAAGGCTTATTGCATTTTGATGAAGATGGTTCTATCGCACCACTTCTTGCTGAAAGCTTTGAGGCTATTGATGACTATACTTGGGAATTCAAATTAAGAGAAGGCATCCTGTTTCACGATGGTACAGAGTTTAATGCAGAGGCTGTACAAATCACTTTTGAGCGTCTTTTAGATCCTGAATTTGCCTCCCCTCGTATAAACCTTTATAACATGATTAGTGAGGTTATTGTCGTTGATGAGCTTACTGTTCAATTTGTGACGGAATTTCCTTTTTCTCCGTTGCCAGCTCACTTAACACATAATGGTGGTTCTATCATCGCTCCTTCAGCTATCCAAGAGGAAAGAGAAGGCGGAAGAACACTAGACGAAAATCCAATTGGTACAGGACCATTTATGCTTGATTCATGGGATCGTGGTGCTCAAATTAATTTCGTCCGAAATGATAACTATTGGGGTGAGTTAGCATACATTGATTCCCTAGTCTTTAAAGTAGTACCAGAGTCTGCAACTCGTATTTCTATGTTAGAAACTGGTCAAGCACATGCTTCTATGGTAGATGAATTAAGTGCTTCTATAGTAGATGCGATGGATCATGTTACATTAGAACGTCTAGAAAGCACTTCTTTAACATATCTTGGCTTTAACACACAAAAGGAGCCATTTGATGACGTGCGAGTTCGTCAAGCAATTACGATGGCTATAAACAAAGATGATATTGTGGATGGACTGCTTGAAGGTGAAGGAAACGTAGCGAATGGCTTCCTTTCTCCAATGGTAGCAGGTAGCAATCAAGATGTCGAAACTTTGGGTTTTGATATTGAAACTGCCAAAGGATTATTAGCAGAAGCCGGGTTAGCTGATGGCTTCGAAACAACTCTTTGGGTGAATGAAGGAAATGCTGCTCGTGCAAGTATTGCAGAATTAATTCAAGCGAATTTAAACGAAACTAACATTACTGTAAATATTGAAAGTATGGAGTGGGCTGCTTACCTTGAAAGAACAGGTGCCGGAGAGCATGACATGTTTATTTTAGGATGGACTACTACGACTGCAGATGCTGATCGTGGCTTATTTCCAAATTTCCATTCTTCCCAAATGGGTGAACTAGGGAATAGATTCTTTTTTGCTAATGATGAACTTGATGAATTATTAGATCTAGGGCGTCGAACTACTGACCAAGAAGAACGTAATGAGATTTATGCTGCAGCTATCCAACTTCTCAATAATGAAGCTCCAACAGTAAATCTATTCTTCCCATATTTTCTAGTTGGCACAAATGGAATCGAAGGATTACGAGTAGACTTTAACGGCTCTCCATTCTTCAACCATGTTTATTTGGCGCAATAAATTCATTACTATAAAGAATCAATCTATATAAGCTCTATACAATTCATTATTTGAAAAAATACATACAAAAAGGGCATCATTTCTAGGGGTTCTTTCGCTTTCTTGGGTAAAAATATTTTTTAGCATAAGTAGACATCTTTATGTAAAGTGTCTACTTATGCCTTGGAGATTCAAAATACCCATCGGCGCGAAAGAACCCTCTCCCTTATCATTCATACCATAATAGAATTCAAAGTATCCATATCTAGCCCTGGTTATAAATAGCCTGTATTTTCAAACCATCAAGAATATATCATTTCACCTATAGAGTAAAATGATGAGGCTGACACCGTAAAAAATGATGGACGTAAATAAGAATTTATCCTTTACCATCACTTCCACAGGATCCCCATCTGAATCGCCTTCGATGACAAAGTTGTAACGCATTAATATTAGCAGAATCAGCGGTGTTGTAATCATTAAAACCCAATAGTCATCGGATAATCTTAATCCCCACATCACATAAAATACAATTGCTAAAGTGACGCACATGGTCATGCTTTTCTCAAGAAAGGCTAAAGGATAATGATTGAGCACTTTTCTTTTATGGGGCAGATGGTATTCTCCACGTCTTTTTCCATAGCCCATATAAAATGCCAAGGTCAAAATGGTTAAATATAGAAAGGGTGAAACATAAACGTCAATAAGGGCTGAACCGAACAATACTCTAAATAAAAAGCCAACTGCAATACTTAAAACATCTAAAATTGGAATTTGTTTTATCTTGTATGTATAGATGAAATTATTGATTAAATAAAGTGTTGGAAACAAGACGATACCAATGTTACCTTGCAAAGAAAAGAGGGCAAATAAGGATGCCATCGAAATAAGAAATAAGAAAAGACTAATGAACCTGGCAGTCTGTATGCTCACTTTTCCAGATGCAATGGGACGATTTTTTTTGGTGGGATGCTTGCTATCGTCTTCTTTATCCTTGATGTCATTTATCATATAAACAACTGAAGTCAGTAATGAAAAGAACACAAAACCAATGACCGAATATCCCCATAAGGACGATTGGAACAAATTTAAACTAAAAATGAGCGGGAAGAAAATAAGCAGGTTTTTCATGTAATGTTTGACCCGCAATAATTTCAAATAAACCATGTTGAACTAGCCTCCTGTTGGATAATAATGCAAGGCAAATGCCAATAAATCTAGCAATCCAAAAAAATTGTAAAGGGCCATGCCTGATATGATTGTCGTCATCATTTGTTTTGACCATGTAAACTTAGAAATCATTTGATCTAGTAAGAGGTAAAACAAATAGACAAAACTAAAAGAAAAAAATGAGGAAAACAACAGTAAGTTATGTTGATCAGTTGCCCATCCAAAAAGACCAAATAAAACAAAAGCAATCCCCAACCAGTAAGCAGAAACCTTTACGAAATATTCGTTAATATTTTTCACAACACTGATGATACAGGTTACGATTATCAAAAGTCCGACTAAGTTGAAATTAGTTACAATGGCTTGTTCATAGCGTGGGAATATTCGGATATTCACCACGGTTTCTGGGAAAATGAAGCTTCCAAAAATGAATTCGCTAAACTGTTGTAACTGATTTACAAACCCGACTTCTGACGTTATCCATCGAGTTGAATCGTAAAGCATGCCAGAATAAAAGAAAATCGGTAAACGCCCAAAAATAATTAGCATCATGAGACAAATAGCGATTTGCTTTATCACATAGCGGACTTGCATGACCCATGATGACTTACTTTTCCAATCAAACAAGACTGCGCCCATAGCGAATGCTAATAAATTCGTTCCTATTGCAGCAATAAAAGCGATGCTTTCTTCCTCTTTATGCTGATCATGAAGATAAACTAAGAGCACCAAATAAAATAAAGAAAAAATAAATCTCTCAAGAATGAAAGGAAAAATGAGCATGGAATAGGTGGTTAAATAAAATACCAAAAACAGCTTCGGGTGCTTCAATTGCTTTTTGACCAATTGATAAATCATAAGTGCCGATAAAAAAGTGAGTAAAAATTGTAGCCACATCATAAGGCTTGGATAAAGATTCGGGATGAAAAACAACAGGCGACTTATGGCGTATAAAGGTGCGGCAAATGGAAAGGAAAACAAACTAAACAACGGTTGACGAGAAGATGGCCTATCTCGAACAAATACATTGTGATGGGAGAACAAAGGATCCGTATCCGTTTGAAAAATCACATCTATGAAAAATCCATCATAATTGTAGTCATGAATCAGATTTGTTTGTCCAGGATCAAAAAAAACAGGTGTTAATTGGTTAATGGTAAAAATAAAAAACAGTAACACAATAGCTAGTAGGCCAAAGCCCCATTTCCTTTTTGTCGTAACCTGGATGTCAGAGGCTAGAAAAAGGAACATTTTCTTTAAAAACAGTTGATAAAAACCAGTTAAATAAAAAAAGAGAAAATAGGTTGTCCCTAAAAATAAGATAATCTGACCTGATAAGTGTGGCAAATTCAACCAACTTACAAAATGTCTTGCAACATGGGAATCGTTGAAATTTGACAACATTGAACAGGCGACAGTTATGGCGACCAAAAGGGTAATCCCATGAACAGTTTTTGGGATAGCGATTATTTCTTTCTGTATGTTTTGAAATAAAGTACTTCGTGAAAAGTAACAAAGGGATAACACAGAAAGAATAAATGTGGCAATCACTAACTCATCACGATGAACAAAAAAGACAATCGTTGTCATGAGACCTGATAACACAATGCTCAATTGAGCCATGAAGGCATGATTTTTTTGCTTTTTCACTGATGAAACCTTCTTTCGAATACTTGTTAAAGATTTTGTTCCTTGATGAACAATAGACTTCCATTCAACGAAGGATGGATATTACTTATTGAAAACAAATCCTTCAATTGATTTATTTTTCGTGTGGGCAATAGGTTTCCATTTTACCGGCATAAGCATGGCTGCAATACTAATGGGCAGATAAGTCCAGACAAAAAAAGGAAATGTGAACATATATAAAATTTTCAAATAGGCTTTTGCATGGATTTTTTGCCATTCTGTTAAAGTTGTTATCATACCTAGTAAAAAATTGGTCAGATAAAAAAAGATAAGAAAATAAATAAAAAGATCACTTGCTGCACTTCTTTTACCTACGAAAAGATCATAGCCAAAGATGATTGAGTTCATGAAAAAGAAAATAGCACTAATCGCACCGGCTGGCATGATTTTCGTAAATAAATCATAAGACCAAAAACCACTCTTAGAAAAAATACGACGTGAAAGTGGACAACCATATTTGAAAAAGACTTGATAAAATCCCTTTGCCCAGCGCATTCTTTGATGCCAGGATTGAATGAATGTCGTCGGTTGTTCGTCATAAAGAATAGCCGAATGACAATAAGAAATTCGATTTCCCTCTATTGCTTGATAAATTGAAAATTCAATGTCTTCTGTAAGTAGGAAGAAGTTCCAACCACCTTGTTCTAAAATGATATCTTTCGCGATTAAAAATCCTGTACCCGAAATAGTACATCCTGAACGAAGCATCTTTCTTGGACGATTCATATAGGCAGATTCTTTTAAAAACCAAAGAGAGTAACCTGCGCTAATCCAATTGTCAGCATAGTTTTTTGAATTACGATAACTGGTAATAATTGGATGTCCCTCATTAAAAGCAAGATTCATTTCGTGGATATATTTTGAATCTAGTAAATTATCAGCATCAAAAACAAAATAGCCGTCAAATCTCTGCTTACCATAATCCCTAAAAATTTGTTTAAATAGAAACTGGAGGGCGTAACCTTTCCCAACTTTCTTTTGATGAAAACGTTCGTAAAC
>DAIDKD010000100.1 GCA_027451065.1 Bacillaceae bacterium
CATTTTCGATAAATTGAAAATGAAGGTTGCTTTTATTATTAATATCTGCAATCAAATGCTGAATGACATCAATTTGAATAGCTCAATAATTACTAAATGCAATGACTCCGCTTTACAAGAAAGTTTGTGAAACCTTGATTTCATTGGCTTCCACAAAGTACTAGCAATGTGCCACAAATGTCTTTCAGTCATCAGTGTTCACATTGCTATTGTTCGAATCAAACAGCGCTATGATTTCTTGTTTGACCTTTTCTAGGTGAATGACCATAGACCTTTTTATAGGCCCGGGAAAATGAATATGGATTTTGATATCCGACAGCCTTGGCAATCATGGCGATAGTATGATCAGAGTTTTCAATTAGAAATTTGGCTTTTAACATCCGATATTTGATTAAATACTCCAATGTACTTTCACCATATTTATTCGCAATAATTCTAGATAAATATGAACTATTTAAGCCTAAGTCATCAGCGATTCTTTGAACGGTTAAATCATCTCGCCAATAATTTTGTCTAATGTATAGGATAAAATGTTTAATATGCTTTTGTTGTGATGTCATGCTGGAATTCAGAGAAACGTTAGAGTCATCCAATCTGAATAAGGAAAGGAGGCTGATTAGCTTTCCTTGTATTGTTAGCGCACTAGATTGAGAGAGAGAATGTGAGGATTTCAGCTCTTCAATCTGCTGGTCAATAACTTCTTGATTTAAAGAATGCCCCACCTTATTTTCTTTATTGTAACCCAACTCCGCTAAAACCTCTTTTGCTTTGGAACCTTCAAATCCTATCCATATATATTCCCAAGGATACTCGCCATCAGCTTCATAGAAAGGATCAGAATCATCAGGAGTGATGAAGAAGAAATCCCCTTTTTTGAGGTGATATTTATTATTATTGTATTTGAATACTCCCATGCCATCTAATATATAGTGGATAACATAATAGTCCCTTACTTGTGGCCCGAAGCCATGAAATGGGAGACATTTTTCATATCCGAAATTAATGATACATAACTCTGTCAAAATACAGTCATAGAAAAAGAACTCGATTCGATCCTTACTCTCTAAAAACATACGTATTCTTCCTTTCTATGGTTTATGTAGAGAAAAATATTTGAAAAAGTCAGAAAGTGTATATCCATGTATAGAATCAGTTATTTTCTCTGCTCTATATCACTTGATATAATAATCATTGTAAGCGATAGCACGAATAGGAGGCAAAGAAGATGTTTAGAAAAAAGGGAATAGTTGGAATCCTTGCTTCACTTGTGATATTAGGGGGAGTTTTATCAGGATGTGGTTCTGGTGGAAGCAATAAGAGTAGTGGTAGCGGGAGTGAAGGTGATAGTGATAAAGAGAGGTTGGTTTTCTGGTCAGGGGCAACGAAAGGAAATAAAGACCAAGTACATGAAGAAGAATTAATCAAAGAGTATGCAGAAAAAAATGATATAGAAGTAGACTATCAACTATTTAACTGGGAGCAGTTAAAAGATAAAATCGTTACTTCCGTTGCTGCAGACGATGCACCATCCATTACTTGGGGATTAGGTGAATGGTACGGAGAATTCAGCAATATGGGAGCTTTAGCAGATTTATCAAGTTATTGGGATGAATATGCAGATAAAGACAAATTCTATCCAAATGTAATGGAGGCGCTCTCCACTGACGGAAAACTTCAAGCTCTCCCAAACTATATTGCACCAAGAGCATTGGTTTATCATAGTAATCTATTAAAAGAAGCAGGTTATGATGCGCCGCCTAAAACATGGGATGAGCTATTAGATATGGCTAAAACCATTAAAGAAAAAACCGGAAAAGTTGCTTTCGGTATAGCTGGAACAGGTGATAGAGCACCGCAAGAATTAGCATCATTTTTATTTCAAAATGGCTTGAGTATCGCGGATTCTAAGGGAGAAGGAAAGTATAAAAATACTTGGCAGGACAATGATGAGAATCTTAAAAAAGCAACGGAAGTTTTTCAATTTTATAAAGATTTATTAGACAATGAAGTAATTGATCCAAATTCAGCAGTAGGTGGATGGGAAGAGTTGGATACAAACTTTTCTCTTGGAAAATATGTAATGGCAAATAACGGTTCATGGATGCAAAACTACGAAGAAAACAATCCTAAGGAAATGGAAGATGTAGCGATCGGGTTACCTTCATATAATTCTACTCCAGCCACTTTCTTAGAAATAAACACGTACTATATCTATAATAATGACTCAAAAGAAGTGGAAGAGGCAACGAAGCTGGTCGAATACTTGTTAAGCAAAGAGAATCAACAAGCAGGAAGACCTGAAGGATCACCAAGAACGGATATGGAAATTGATGAGAATAATAAATGGGCAAAGGGCTTTTCTAATTCAGAGTTAATCAACCAAGCACAGACACTGCCTCCGATTTCTATGGCTGAAATTACACAACCAATGCAAGATGCGATTGCAATGGTTTTACAAAACGGTGATACTCCTGAGGAAGCAGCTAAGTATCTGTCTGATAAAATTAATGAAGCGCTAGTGAATCAAGAAGTACACGCGGAATAGGGATGGGATGTGAGCGAATGCTTTTTATTCGTTCACATTTCTTGTAAAAATTGTTCAGTTCCAGAGACTCTATTCCTCACGTGTCAAAGAGATGACCAAGTAGCGTGCGCTTTTCTTAACAGGGAAGGGAAGAAGCAAAATGAAGAAAGAAACAGCAAATCGTCTGAATTCTATTATCTACATAGCACCAGCAATAGCTTTTATTATTTTTCTGATTGGAGTGCCATTGGTTCAAGTAGTTTGGGATAGCTTCCATGCAAAAAGCCTGACGAATCCGAATCTGGAAGGTTTCGTAGGCTTCGAGAACTTTAAAAAAGTATTTGCAGACCAATTATTTGTCAATAACTTGAAAAATACGGTAGTATGGACAGTTTTATCTGTTTTAGGGGAGTTACTGCTAGGTTTGGCTGTTGGGATAGCCTTGAATCAAAGGATAAAAGGACGAGTTCTGTTCAGAAGTATGATTATTGTTCCTTGGATTGTGCCAATTGCAGTTGCCGGGTTAACTTGGACATGGATGTTAAATCCAGATTATGGAATCATTAATTATTTATTAGTAAAGTTGGGCTTCATTGATAAACCAATTTATTGGCTAGGGAATACGGCTACATCCCTCTTAACTGTTACTTTTATTAATATTTGGCGAACATTTCCTTATTGGGTAATTAGTATTTTAGCAGGACTACAGTCGATTCCTGATGACTTATATGAAGCAGCGGCTATGGATAGAGCAAATGTTTTTCACCGTTTTTTTCATGTGACCTTACCAGGATTGAAAAATGTTGTCATGACACTTATTTTTATGCATATCGTTTGGACATCTGTAAATTTTGATTTCATCTGGATTACTACAGAAGGTGGACCAAATTATTCCTCTGAAACATTGCCAATTATGGTTTATCGATATGCAATGAAAAGTTATGATATTGGAAAATCCTCTGCTTTATCAGTAATTATCATTGTGATTTTGTTATTGCTTTTTGCAATCATACCACTAAGTAAGTATATTGCAAAAAGGATGAAAGGGGGAAAAAGCAAATGGTTAAAAGCAGAACAGAGCTCATATGCTCAAAAATCGCAACATATCTCATCTTAATTTTGTGCTCAATTTTTTCGTTTTTCCCATTTTTATGGATGATTTCTACCGCCTTAAAACCTGATACAGAAATTTACTCTACATCACCATCCTTTTGGTCGAATCATTTTTCAATGACCAACTTTAAAGAAGTACTGCAGGAGTCAGATTTTTTAACATTTTTCAAGAATAGCTCCTTCGTATCCTTTGTTACGACAGTTATAGGGCTGATTATCGCTGTATTTGCAGGGTATGCATTAAGTCGCTACGGTCGCTATAAAACTACGAAACTAACTGGAGTGTCCTTAACCATAAGCCAGATGGTGCCAGGAGTACTTTTATTAATTCCAATTTATATGATTTTCAAAAGCGTGCATTTGATTAACTCTTACTTTGCGTTAATTTTAGCTTATTCAACCTTTGTCATTCCTTTGAGCACCTTTATGATGAAAGGATTCTTTGATGGCGTTCCTATTTCATTAGAAGAATCAGCTGAATTAGACGGGGCATCGAAATTGAAAACACTTGTCCAAATTATTCTACCTGTTTCCATTCCTAGTTTAGTTTCAACTGGATTGTATGCATTTGTAACAGCATGGAATGAATATATGTTTGGCTACGTTCTCATCAATGATGTTGACCATCGCACGTTGACTCCCGGAATTGCACTGTTTAAAGGACAATTTACGACAGACTGGGGAAATCTAATGGCTGCAAGCATTTTGGCCGTCATTCCTGTAACAATCATTTTTGTGTTTTTACAACGCTATTTGCTTTCAGGATTAATGTCAGGAGCAGTGAAAGGATAATGCCTAATGAATATACAAATGGTACATAAGTATAAGCTTGGAAATACGAACATTATATTTGCAGTGACCGATGAAAACAAAATCCGACTAGTACAGTTTACTCCTTTTCCCTATTTTGATATGGAAAAAATTGATTTAAATTTACTTGATGCAAGTAATTTGGTAGAACTGCAATTAACCGGGATGAACCAACCAAATCATAAGGGAAATAAGCTTGGTAATACTTTCATAGGAAGTAATTTAGAGCTAGAAGAAATAAAAAAAGAAGGTAATACTTTGATTATTTCTCAAAAGTATAAATGTAAAGATATTGATATAAAAGTAGAAACAATTATTGAACGAATGATGAATACCGATGTTTTTCGTTGGACGAATATCATAAAAAATTATGGAGAAAAAATTGGCATAGAATATATCACATCAATTAATATTACCAACTTGAATCAAGGACAATTTTTTCAAAAGTATATTGATAATGTTCTCTACATTCCGCATAATTCATGGACTGGAGAACTACAATGGCAACAAGATACCTTAAAAAATTTCGGCTTAAATTTTCATCTAGATGGCGAAAAACTGCAAGATTCCACCAAAGTTATTTCGATAACCAACAACAGTTCTTGGTCATGTTCACAGTACAGTCCTTTTGCTATATTACACAATCCATTATTGAATATATCCAGCTTTTGGCAAATAGAAAATAATGGTGAATGGCATTGGGAATTGACAGATTGCGGTTTGGGAAAATATTTAGCTTTACGAGGACTTGGCCCAACAGAACCGAATAATCATTGGTGGAAGAGTCTTGAAAAGGGAGAAAACTTTGAATCTGTTCCGGTGGCATACGGAACTGTAAATGGTGGTTTTAATGAATGTGTAAAAGAGCTAACTGGATATAGAAGAGCTATTCGCAGAGAAAATGAGGATAATAATAAGTGTCCAGTAATTTTTAATGATTATATGAATTGTTTAATGGGTGATCCTACAACAGAAAAAGAACTACCTTTAATCGATAAAGCAGCTGAAGTTGGCTGTGAGTATTATGTCATTGACTGTGGCTGGTATTCTGATGGATATTGGTGGGACAGTGTTGGAGAATGGCTGCCTTCATCAGAACGTTTTCCTGAAGGAATAGAATTTCTAGCAAAATATATTCGTAATAAAGGAATGATACCAGGGTTATGGTTAGAAATTGAAGTGATGGGAATAAATAGTAAGCTTGCTCAATCACTGCCTGACGATTGGTTTATTTGTCGTCACGGAAAAAGAATCAAAGACCACAGTAGATATCACTTGGATTTTCGAAATAAGGATGTCAGAGATCACGCGACATCAGTAATCGAGCGTCTCATAAACAATTATCAAATTGGCTATATAAAAATGGATTATAATACACCAACTGGTATCGGAAGTGATATTAATTCTGACAGCATTAGTGATGGATTGCTTCAACATAATCGAGCATATATTAATTGGCTTGACGAGCTATTTTCAAAATATCCAGACTTGATTATTGAAAACTGTGGAAGCGGTGGAATGAGACATGATTATCAAATGCTGGCAAGACACAGTATTCAATCTGTGACAGACCAAACTGACTATCTGAGAAATGGAGCGATTGCAGCTGCTTGTGCATCGGCAATTACGCCAGAGCAGGCAGCAATATGGAGCTATCCTTTAACAGAAGGAGATGCAGAAGAAGTCATTTTTAACATGATTAATTCAATGCTTTTAAGAATTCACCAAAGCGGTCATCTTTCCAATTTAAATGAAGAGAGAATCACTTTAGTGAAAGAAGGAATCAATGTGTATAAAGAAATTAGAAAAGATATTCCATCTGCTATTCCTACTTGGTATACAGGGATTCCAAAAATTGACGATGAATGGTTTAGCTTTGCATTAGAATCGAAACAAGAATCATATCTAGCTGTATGGCGAACCAACAGCTTAAACAACCAATTCAGCATTCAAGTTCCATATGAAATAGAAAATGTTGAACAAATCTATCCACAGAAATCAAAGCAATCAGGGAAGCATATTCATACGAAAGATACGATATTATTTGATTTTGAGAAAAATAAAATGGCTAGATTATACCGTATTACTCGGAAATAGTATTGACTTATGTTTCAAAAAGCCCTAGCTATGATTTGATATCGTAATTTTCTAAGCATTGTCGAAAGCTATCATTTTTCATCCGCTGAAGAAGTCAAGACACTTACAAAAGAATGATGATTGCTTATTCTTTTTGAAAAACAAAAGCAACTACTTCTTCAGAAAGTAATGGATTTTGTGGAATCCATCTACCTTGAACTCCCGTTTTGAAAGCACCAAGTTCAAAATGAGCAAGGGATATCCCAAGGTCAATCTCTTTGTTAGGTTTCGCTATGTAAGCTTTTAACGTTTGATTCAGGTATGAATATCTGACTGGCTTTTTATTCATAGCTGATGGCGCTAAGCGTGCTGCTTCAATACCACTGTTAACCCAAGAGGGAATTGTCCCTTCTTTTTCTTGTAGCAATTCATCAGATGTTTGTTTATTTTTTCCAAATCGGGACATAAGTTTTTCTTTCAAATCTTTTTCATTTCTGACGTTTCCTACACTAATAAGGGCGAATAGTTCTTCATTAGGTTGAAGTGAGATAACGTTTTTGGCTTCCTTTTTGTCGTAAGTCCCTCCCAGCCAACAAGTCCCAAGATTTAATGCAACGCACTCTAATATCAAAAATTCTCCATAATAACCGAGAAGGGCTTGAACATTAGCAATCTTGCTATTTCCTACTATGGCAATAACAGAAGTTACTCCACGTAATAACCCGTAGGAAGCTGTAAATCCAGCAAATACACTTTCCGCATTTTCGATAAATTGAAAGTGAAGGTTGCTTTCATTATTAATATCTGCAATCAAATGCTGAATGACATCAATTTGACCAGCTTCTAGCGGCTCTCCGGTATAAGTTCGACGGGAGGTCCGGAAGAAGATAGCTTCATGCCATGATAATTTCTTTCTCATATCAATTCACTCCAATTTTTAGTTAAAGATAGTTTAATAGGGTTCTGTCCAGATGCTACCTTACTCGGGTAGCATCTGGTGCTTGACCTGTACTGCTAATCTTAGTATATTTTATTTTTCAATAACAGTACAGTCGCTGTATGGAAAGAGCAGTTTGCAAATTTAACTTTCTTATATGCTGTATCCCTATCGTATTATTTTTTTCATTTACAATAAGTGTTTTTCTACAAAAATAGCTAAAGCTAAGATTTATCAATGGCTTTAGCTATTTTCTTTTCAGAAATGAAAAAAGATAAAATCATCATTATTGCCGCTCACGGTTTTGATACTCATAAATATCCGATTTTTAATCACGTAATTACAATGAACAATGGGAAAATAATCGAATGTGAATAACATAATTTAAGTCCGAAATATACGGTGAACCTTACCGTAAATAATGAAATATAAAATTATTTCAAAAAATCAATTGACAGTTCTTCCCGTCAACACGTACGATATAAACTAATAGATCCCACCACGCCTCTTAACAATGCGGACCACGGTGGGCCATTTTATTTGAAGGCAGTTTAAATGGGATACTTCGGAGTTGAAAAATCAGAACATTCTTTAAAAAATCCTGTAACTTAATTGAAATCAAATTGAAATTCTAATTGGGAAAGGACTTATTATTAACGATAAATTCTATGCAATAGTGGCAGGAACATTTATAGAAATATTTTCCTTTTCTCACAGTACATAGTAATATAATAGGATGAAGTGATTGATAATGAAGGGGGAGCGGACAGTAGATTGAGAGACAGGTGAACAGATGTTAATATATAATATTTTCAATGTGGAGGTGATTCTTCAATATACCTAACAATGTACATAACAAAATCTAAAGTGAAAAGAGGGTGCTGCAATGACACTAAAAATAGAAAACGTAAGCAAACGTTTTGGCAGTAAAGTAGTTGTTGATGATTTATCAATGACCATCAATCCTGGTGAGGTGATGGGCCTAATCGGACAAAATGGTGCTGGTAAAACAACAACGTTCCGTATGATTTTAAAGTTTATCGGTACAGATGAAGGAAAAATTAGTTGGAACGATGAATCGATTAGTCAAGAAACCAAACGAAGAATCGGTTTTCTTCCTGAAGAGCGTGGACTCTATCAAAAAATGACCATTGAAGAGCAAATTGTTTATTTTGCTGAACTTCATGGAATGAAAAGAGCAGATGCAAAAATAAAGCTAGCTGATTGGATGCGGAGGCTGGAAGTAGTAGGAAAAGTAAGTGACAAGGTTCAATCACTTTCAAAGGGGAATGCACAAAAGATTCAGTTTATCGCTACCTTAATTCATGAACCTGATTTCTTAATTCTCGACGAGCCTTTCACTGGTCTTGATCCAGTGAACACGGAACTTTTGATGAATGAAATTCGTCGCTTGAAGGAAAAAGGCTCAGCAATCATTTTCTCCAGTCACAATATGTCGGGGGTTGAACTATTATCAGATAATCTTACCATGCTGAAAAATGGAAAGACTGTTCTGCAAGGTTCTGTTCAAAATATTCGTGAATCATTTGGACTCACTCGAATTTACCTTGAATCTGATATTCCAGATTCCGAATTGAAAGAAGTGGATGGCGTCCTTTCCATTGAAAAACAACGCTCTGGACGAATGATTCAGATTGCCCAAGAGGCTGTGGGGAGAGAAGTTTTCCAAAAAGTCAGTAAAGATGGCTACGTCAAAGCCTTCATGCAAGCACCACCAACACTGGATGAAATCTTTCGGATGGAGGTAGAAGCAAATGACTAATCAAATGTGGCTAGTAATCAAAAATACCTATATGAAAAGACTGAAATCCTTTAGTTTCTGGGCATTAGTAGTCGGACCGCTTCTTGTGCCGTTCATCGCTATTGGAATTAGTTATCTAAGTGTAAATAACGACACACCAAATCTTGCAGTAGTAAATCAACCAACGATTGCCCAGCATTTAGAAAATGATGAACAGATAGATGCAGAAATCTCACAAGTTGATTCCCAAGATACTGCTCAAGAACAGCTGGATGATGGCTCAATTGACGGATATCTAATAGAAGACAATGGAACATTTACACTCCATGCTACGAGTCGTACAGCCGGTCATCTCGATCAAGCTTCGATTCAGGCAGTGCTAACACAGTATCAAATCACGACAAAGGCTGCCCAGCTTAACTTGACAAATGAGCAATTAGCCGAACTCTTAAGCCCAGCGGTTCTGAATTTAGAGACGCAAGCGACAGACGGACAGCAAATAGATGCTGATCAAATGGGAGCAAATTCACTTTTAGCTATCTTTACGGTTATTGTTATTTTTATTTTCTTGACTCTTTATACCGGAGTGATTTCGCAGGAAATTGCCAATGAAAAATCCAACCGTATCATGGAAATTCTACTTGCAGTCACAAGCTCAAAAGTCCAATACTACGGAAAGATTTTCGGCGTGATGCTTCTCGCTCTTACACATATCGCTATTTATGCCATAGGTGGGGCAGCAATCTATTTTGGGTTTAGGGAAAATGAGATTGTGGTGCAAGCGTCCAATATGTTCTCAGGATTGAACATGAGCTTCCTTATTTATATTGTTTTGATGACTTTCGTTGCTGTAGCTGGTTTCTTGGTACTTGCTTCTATCGTGGCTTCACTTGTGAATGATCAAAGTCAAGCCCAGCAAGCGACACAACCTGTAGTTTACTTAGCTTTGATTGGTTATATTGCAAGCATCGCTTCATCGGGCAATCCTTCTAATATGCTCTTTCAAGTGATGTCCTTTATTCCATTCATCTCGCCTACAATGATGCCGTCACGTTTCGCCAATCAGGCTGTCAGTGCGTCAGAAGCTTGGATTGCTTTCGGACTTCAAGTAGTAGCCGTTGTACTGATTACTTATTTTGGAGAAAAGGTTTATGCGAGAAATGTTCTTTCTTACAGCGAAGGAAACTTAATCAAACAGCTGTTGAGAAATATGACTGGGAAAGAAGGGACTGTAAAAAATATAGAAGAATCTACTGGAGGCATTAAGGAAAGATTAGGAATGAAAAACCGAATCATTCTTGTGGGTGTCATTATCATCATTATG
>DAIDKD010000101.1 GCA_027451065.1 Bacillaceae bacterium
GTAATCATTCCTGCAGCTGGACAAGGGAAGCGGATGAAAGCAGGAAAAAATAAACTATTATTAGAATTAGATGGAAAGCCTATTTTATTGCATACAGTAGGTGTATTTGAAAGAGATCCAGCTTGCGAAGAAATTGTGATTGTGCTGAATAAGGATGAGGAGAACATCATTACACCGCTTATTACATCAGCCAATTTCTCTAAAAAAATCACATTCGTTCATGGTGGCGCAGAGCGGCAACATAGTGTTTATCAAGGACTAATGGCTACTGAGGGGGCAAAGTATATATTTGTTCATGATGGAGCCCGTCCCTTTATTTCTCACGATACGATTGTGAGAATTTTGCAAGCTGTAGAAGAGACAGGGGCAGCCATCTGTGGTGTCCCTGTAAAAGATACAATCAAGCGGGTAGAAAATGGAAAAGTGGAAGAAACTGTAGAAAGATCACACTTGTGGAGTGTCCAAACACCACAAGGTTTTTCTTATGACGTACTAAAAGAAGCGCACCAAAAAGCCGAAGCGGATGGCTACCTGGGGACAGATGAGGCTAGTTTAGTTGAGCGGATAGGATATCCTGTCGCTATGGTATTAGGTGAATATGAAAATATAAAAGTAACAACTCCGGAAGACTTGCTCATTGCTGAAGTATTTGCAAAGAACAAAAGAAAAGCGTAAGTGGCTTGCCCTGCTTGTGAAGGAAATAGGGATTTATTCTTTAAAGTGTGCTTTTTTACCTTAAAAATAAATCATCTTTTCCAAAACAAGCTAGACACTGGAGTTAGACAAAAGAAAATTGTCAGAGGTGATGGTCATGATAAGAATTGGACAAGGATATGATGTACATGCGTTTGCAGAAGGGCGTCCGCTGATTATCGGTGGGATTACGATACCACATGAAAAAGGATTACTAGGTCATTCGGATGCAGATGTGCTGCTCCATGCAATTAGTGATGCTGTATTAGGTGCAATTGCAGCAGGGGATATTGGAAAGCATTTTCCTGATACAGACCCTGCATTTAAAAATGCAGATTCCGCTATTCTTCTGCAAAGGGTATGGGAACTTGTCAAAAAAGAAGGATATGAACTAGGGAACATCGACTGCACAATTATTGCCCAAAAACCAAAAATGTTGCCATATATTGAAAAAATGAGAGAGAGAATCAGTCAACTGCTGGAATGCTCTGTTGCTCAAGTAAATGTAAAAGCAACCACAACTGAAAAATTAGGGTTTACAGGAAGAGAAGAAGGAATTGCTGCTCAAGCAATTGTACTATTGAAAAAAAATGGATAAAAAGATAGTATAAAAATATAGAAAAGAAATGGAAGGTGTCTTATATGTCAAAAAGAGTACGTGTTCGTTATGCACCAAGTCCAACAGGACATTTGCATATCGGTGGAGCAAGAACAGCTCTATTCAATTATTTATTTGCAAAACACAATAATGGTGATTTTATTATTCGAATTGAAGATACAGATATTGAGCGTAATATTGAAGGTGGAGAAGCATCACAAATCGAAAACTTAAGCTGGTTAGGTATTGAAGCAGACGAATCTCCAGAAAAGCCAGGGGAATGCGGTCCTTATCGTCAAATGGAGCGATTAGACATTTACCGTAAACATACAGAAGAGTTATTAGAAAAGGGATTCGCCTACAAGTGCTTCTGTACACCAGAAGAATTAGAGGCAGAACGTGAAAAGCAACAGGAAAATGGAGTTGCGGCACCTCAGTACAGTGGAAAATGCAGACATTTAACAAAAGAGCAAGTGGCAGCGTTGGAAGCTGAAGGAAAACCTTACACAATCCGTTTTAAAGTACCTGAAAATGTAACTTACACATTTGACGACATGGTGCGTGGAGACGTAACTTTTGAATCAAAGGACATCGGTGACTGGGTGATTGTAAAGGGGAACGGTATTCCAACTTATAACTATGCAGTAGCAGTAGATGATTATTATATGGATATCACTCACGTGTTCCGTGGTGAAGAGCATTTATCTAATACACCAAAGCAGTTAATGATTTTTCATGCTTTCGGTTGGGAAGATCCGCACTATGCGCATATGACGCTGATTGTAAATGAGCAGCGTAAAAAATTATCGAAACGAGATGAATCAATTATTCAGTTCGTAGCCCAATATCGCGACCTAGGCTATTTGCCAGAAGCTATGTTTAATTTCTTTGCGTTGTTAGGATGGTCACCTGAGGGAGAACAAGAAATTTTCCATCACGATGAAATTATCAGGCTGTTTGATGTGAAACGTCTAACAAAGTCACCATCTATGTTCGATACGCATAAATTAACATGGGTGAATAACCGCTATATGAAGGAACAATCATTAGACAAAGTAGTTGAGTTATGTGTACCTCATTTACTAAAAGCTAATCGTATTGCTGAAGAAGAAGTGGACAGTCAATGGGTGCGTGATGTAATCGCCTTGTATCATGAGCAATTAAGCTATGGAGCTGAAATTGTAGAACTAACCGATCTTTTCTTTAAAGATGAATTAAGCTTTGGTGATGACGCGAAAGCTGTGATTGCAGAAGAGCAGGTTCCTGAAGTATTACGTACATTTGCCGAAGAAATAAACAAATTAGATGTGCTTACCCCAGAAGATGTAAAAGCATCTATCAAGGCTGTTCAAAAAGCAACTGGGCAAAAAGGAAAGAAGTTATTTATGCCAATTCGAGTTGCTACGACAGGGCAAACACATGGTCCAGAGTTACCGAATGCAATTAGTTTACTAGGAAAAGAAAAAGTAATCATGCGCCTAGAAGGAGCAACTAGGTAGAAAGAACCTTTCATTCGTATAAAAGTGAGAACGTTGATAAGGAGAAGTAGGAAGGAGATATCTTAACAGAGAGAGCTGCCTAGGCTGGAAGCAACTCAAGAGAATACTTTCCGAAATGCACCTTAAAGTCTTTTGTCGAAAAATGAATGTGAGAAGTGGGTAAACCTACCCTACCTCTCACATTCAGTCGAAGAGTAGGCAGAAGCGGTGATGAGCCGTTATCTAAATGAGAGTTGGGATTTTTATCCAAACAGAGTGGAACCGCGCGTGAAGGCGTCTCTGTACATGCTATTTTATTAGTTGTGCAGAGGCGTTTTTCTTATTAGTAAAATTTATGATAAGGGGTGAAATGGAAATGATTAGTCGCATGAAAGAAGACATCGAAACTATTTTTGAACATGACCCTGCTGCAAGAAGCTATTTAGAAGTGCTGTTGACATATTCTGGTCTTCATGCACTGTGGGCCCATCGAATCTCTCATTTCTTTTTTAAAGTAAAGTTTTATTTTCTTGCACGACTTATTTCACAAATCACTCGCTTTTTTACCGGAATTGAAATTCATCCAGGAGCAAAGATAGGTCGGAAATTTTTTATTGATCACGGAATGGGGGTAGTCATCGGAGAAACTTGTGAAATCGGCAATAACGTTACTATCTATCAAGGTGTGACATTAGGGGGAACAGGAAAAGAAAAAGGAAAAAGGCACCCGACTATCAGGGATAATGCTTTAATCGCAGCTGGTGCAAAGGTGTTAGGAGCGATTGAAATTGGTGAAAACGTGAAAATAGGATCAGGTTCTGTTGTGTTGAAAAATGTACCGCCTAACTCCACCGTCGTCGGAATTCCGGGACGCATTGTGAAGGTAGATGGGGTGAAGATAAATAAAGATTTAAATCATACAGGCTTACCTGATCCAATTGAAGATAGATTACAATTATTGAAAGAAGAAATTGTACAATTAAAAGCGGAATTACTAGAACTGAAAAAGGAGAAGAAATAAAATGACAATTCATCTATACAATACGATGACTCGTGAAAAAGAGGTGTTTACACCGCTAGAAGAAAAGAAAGTAAAAATGTATGTATGTGGACCGACTGTCTATAATTACATTCATATTGGAAATGCGCGCCCAGCCATTGTTTTTGATACTGTGCGACGTTATTTGGAATTTAGCGGATACGATGTAAATTATGTATCTAACTTTACTGACGTAGACGATAAGTTAATTACAGCAGCGAATACATTAGGAGAAGATGTGCCGACCATTGCGGACCGTTTTATCGCAGCTTACTTTGAAGATGTAGATGCACTAGGTTGCAAACGAGCAACTGCCAATCCACGTGTTATCGATAATATGGATATTATTATTGAATTTATTGAAGCCTTAATTGAAAAAGGGTACGCTTATGAATCAGCGGGAGATGTATATTATAAAACAAGAGAATTTAAAGAGTATGGGAAGCTTTCTCATCAATCTATCGATGAATTACGTTTAGGTGCGAGAATCGATGTTGGTGAGAAAAAGAATGACCCATTGGATTTTGCTTTATGGAAAGCAGCGAAAGAAGGGGAAATCTATTGGGAAAGCCCGTGGGGAAAAGGAAGACCTGGTTGGCATATTGAATGTTCAGCAATGGCAAAAAGATATTTAGGAGACACAATTGATATTCATGCAGGCGGTCAAGATTTATCTTTCCCGCACCATGAAAATGAAATTGCTCAATCAGAAGCCCTGAACGATAAGACATTCGCTCGCTATTGGATGCATAATGGCTATATCAATATTGACAATGAAAAAATGTCAAAATCTCTTGGAAACTTTGTATTGGTTCACGATATTTTGCAGAAAGTGGACCCGCAATTGCTGCGTTTCTTCATGTTATCCGTGCACTACCGTCATCCAATTAATTTCAGCGATGAGCAATTAGACAATACAAAAAATGGATTTGAACGCATAACAACAGCTTATGAAAACTTACAGCATCGTTTGAAAACAAGCAGCAATTTAACAGAGAATGATGACCAATGGTTAGAAGAAATAGATAAAGCTAGGAAAGAGTTCCGAGTACAAATGGATGATGACTTTAACACAGCCAACGCAATCAGTGTACTTTATGGTCTGGCAAAGCAATCCAACCAATATATGCTAGAGAAAAACACATCTCAAAATGTTATCAAAGGATTTTTGGAAACATTTGACACCCTGCTAGGTGTGTTAGGGATTACCTTGACAATAGATAATGAGTTACTGGACGAAGAAGTTGAGGACCTAATCAAGCGACGTGAAGAAGCAAGAAAAAATCGTGACTTTGCTTTGGCAGATAAAATTCGTGACCAATTGAAAGAGCAAAACATCATTTTAGAAGATACAGCCCAAGGGTTGCGTTGGAGAAGAGGATAAAGGATGACAGTGAAGAAAATAGATGCCAGACAGATCAACAGTCTGGCTCTTGCCTACATCGGTGATGCCGTATATGAAATTCATGTTCGAAATCATATTTTATTAAAGGGAACAGTTAAGCCAAATCAACTACACAAAGAAGCAACAACATTTGTATCGGCAAAATCTCAAGCAAGGGTCATCCATTATTTTTTAGACAATGATATTCTGACAGAGGAAGAGTTAGCGGTAGCCAAAAGAGGTAGAAATGCAAAGTCAGGAACAGTCCCCAAAAATACAGATGTACAAACTTACCGATACAGCACAGGATTTGAAGCAGTAGTTGGTTATTTGCATTTATTGGAACGACACGAGAGACTTCAAGAAATAATTAATTTATCAATAAATTTTGTAGAAAAAGAAAAACAGAAAACCTAAATACACATGAGCAGGAATGGGCAATCAAATATAAATTTGTTTACCCGCAAACCATGAAGATTGCCCATTCCTGTTGGCTATTCTGAATGGCCCTTGAGCCATTCAGAATAGCCAGAAAGGAGGGAACCACTATGAATAGCGAGTACATTATTGGTCGCAACGCGGTAATGGAAGCAATAAGATCAGGACGTGATATGAATAAAATTTGGATTGCAGAAGGTGCAAATAAAGGGCAGATTCACAAATTATTAGAACTAGCCAATAATAATAAAATAATTGTTCAGACAGCCCCGAAAAAAAAGTTGGATCAAATGGCAGAGCAAGGAAATCATCAAGGAGTTGTTGCACAAGTAGCAGCCTATGATTATGCAGAGCTTGATGATCTGTTTGCTGTAGCGGAAGAAAGAGGCGAGGCACCATTTTTTCTACTGTTGGATGAACTGGAAGACCCACATAACTTAGGTTCAATTATGCGGACGGCTGATGCGGTTGGCGCACATGGAATTATCATTCCGAAGCGTCGCGCAGTAGGATTAACAGCAACGGTAGCGAAAGCTTCTACAGGTGCTATTGAATATATTCCTGTTGCACGGGTGACAAATATGGCGCGAACCATGGAAGAATTAAAACAGCGTGGTGTCTGGATGGTAGGGACAGATGCTGTCGGAACTGATGATTACCGCAACATAGATGGAGAAATGCCCCTTGGGTTAGTAATTGGAAGTGAAGGAAAAGGGATGAGCCGCCTTGTAAAAGAATCCTGTGACTTCCTTATCCGCATTCCAATGATTGGAAAGGTAACTTCTCTTAACGCTTCTGTAGCGGCAAGTCTGTTAATGTATGAAGTATACAACAAGAGAAACCCCATCGGTAAATAGATATGCAAAATATTTTACTTGTAGATGGTTATAACATGATAGGGGCATGGCCGGAATTACAGAAGAAAAAACAAAAAAGCCTAGAAGAAGCAAGGGATTTACTAATTGATAAGATGGCTGAATATCAAGCCCGTACTGGCTATCGTGTAATTATTGTTTTTGATGCCTATTATGTACATGGGACGGAAACACAGATGAAACAATCAAAGGTAGAAGTAATCTTTACGAGAAAAAAACAAACAGCAGATGAAAAAATAGAACAACTAGCAAGAGAGTTAAAAAGAATAAATGTTCAGATTCATGTGGCTACTTCAGACAGCATCGAGCAATGGGTTATTTTCGGGCAAGGTGCCTTAAGAAAATCAGCCCGGGAGTTGTTGGGGGAAGTTCAAGAGATAGAGGCAGATATTTCTGTAGATGTAAAAAAAGTAGAAGAGAAAAAGCCGCTAAACCGTTCTTTTATTCAAGATGACATATTAGAAAAGCTAGAAAAAATCAGACGAAGGAAATAATCGTATCGGTAAATTGACGATGGAAAATTTTGTAAGGTATAATAGGGAATATGTAACGGAATTTTCCAGGGGGGATGGGGATGGCCCTAGACTTTGATAAAAAAGCGGAAAACCTCTATAAAAATTTAGAGGATGAGGTAGTAGTCGAGTATGTCCATAAGGGAGACTTTAGAGCACTGGAGTATTTGATTGACAAATACAAAAACTTTGTGCGTGCGAAAGCAAGGTCATATTTTTTAGTTGGGGCAGACCGTGAAGATATCATCCAAGAAGGAATGATAGGTTTGTATAAAGCGATACGCGACTACAAAGAAGATAAACTATCCTCCTTCAGAGCCTTTGCAGAGTTATGTATTACGCGGCAAATTATTACAGCGATAAAAACAGCAACAAGACAGAAGCACATTCCGCTTAATTCATATGTTTCATTGGACAAGCCTATCTATGATGAAGAATCCGATCGAACATTGCTAGATGTTATTTCTGAAACGAAAAATTCTGATCCAGAGTATTTAGTTATCAGTCGAGAAGAGTTTGAGGATATTGAAACGAAACTAGAGGAGTTATTGAGTGATTTAGAGAGACAAGTATTAGTGTTATATTTAGATGGGCGCTCGTATCAAGAAATTTCTACAGAATTGAACCGCCATGTAAAATCAATTGATAATGCCTTGCAACGTGTAAAAAGAAAGTTGGAAAGGTACTTACAGATGAGAGAAGTGACGATGTGACAATCTGGTGGAGGGAACTGGAGAAAGAATATCCAGTTCCCTTCACCAGATTTAGCTTTTCTTAGCGGGATGAAGCGGCCGGGAATTGAACGATTTTCACACACTAAAAAATACATCGTTGACAGGTGCTTTTTTTATGTGGTACATTTTTAGAATGTAATGGTATAATGAGGCTGGTGCAGATATGAGAAAAAAAATAGTGCTTGCGTGTGAGGCGTGCAATAGTCGTAACTACACAACGATGAAGAAAACATCTGAGGCAGAACGGTTGGAAGTAAAGAAATTTTGCAAATCATGTAACACGCACTCCATTCATAGAGAGACAAAATAAATAGATTTGTACTTTTCTCAGGAATAGATAAACTGGAGGTTCTTACATGCAACGAATGACAGGTTTTTTCAAAAATGTTCGTCTTGAAATGAAAAAAGTAACCTGGCCAACACGTCGTGAATTGACACGCTATACATTAGTAGTGTTGGCAACAATTGCCTTCTTCCTAGTATTTTTTATTGTAGTGGATTTTGGTATTTCTACATTTATGAAATTAATACTTGAATAAGGTAATGGAACTTATGGTATAATGAAAATAAATATTGTGCCAAAGGAAAGAAACCCGGAAACGGGTTTTTTCGTTTGCTCAAAAATCAACATGTAAAAACGTAATGGTTATCAATATTAGAAATATACAAAACAGGGAGGGAAGGGCATTAGCCCTAACAAAATGAAGAAACATTGGTATGTAATTCATACGTATTCCGGATATGAAAACAAAGTAAAAGCAAACCTTGAAAAACGTGTAGAAACAATGGGAATGCAAGACAAGATTTTTCGAGTGGTAGTACCTGAAGAAACGGAAGTGGAAGTGAAAAACGGGAAAGAAAAAACAATAAAAAGAAAAGTATTTCCTGGTTACGTATTAGTGGAGATTATTGTAACTGATGATTCATGGTACGTTGTTCGCAATACACCAGGAGTAACAGGGTTTGTCGGTTCAGCAGGTTCTGGTTCCAAACCTACTCCGCTATTGGATGAAGAAGTGGAAGTTATCTTAAAGAGAATGGGAATGGACACGATAGGTACAGACTTTGATTTCGAATTAAGTGAGACTGTAAGGGTAAAAGAGGGTCCGTTTGCAAACTTCACAGGATACATCGAAGAAATTGATAGAGACAAGTTGAAAGTACGTGTTCTAGTTGATATGTTCGGTCGCCAAACACCAGTAGAATTAGATTTTTCACAAATTGAAAAATTATCATAATAAAAACCTTGAAATCAGTTTGGAAAAATGATAAACTTTTAAAGTCAGTATGCCTCATGATGAGGCAATGATTTCTAAATAATATCTTTAATATAAAGATTATGAGTGGAAGGGCATTTGCCCAATGACCACATCACGGATTGAAGGAGGTAAGTCTCGTGGCTAAAAAAGTAATTAAAATGGTGAAATTACAAATCCCAGCTGGTAAAGCAAACCCGGCGCCGCCAGTAGGTCCAGCATTAGGACAAGCAGGTGTGAATATCATGGGATTCTGTAAAGAATTCAATGCTCGTACAGCTGATCAAGCTGGTTTAATTATTCCAGTTGAAATTACAGTGTTTGAAGATCGTTCATTTACTTTCATTACAAAAACTCCTCCTGCTGCAGTTCTTCTTAAGAAAGCAGCTGGAATCGAGTCAGGTTCAGGTGAGCCGAATACAAAGAAAGTAGCAACTGTAAAACGTGACAAAGTACGTGAAATCGCTGAAACAAAAATGCCAGATTTAAATGCTGCATCTGTTGAAGCTGCTATGCGTATGGTTGAAGGTACTGCACGTAGCATGGGAATTGTTGTCGAAGACTAATTCTCGTCACTACTAGTTGTGATGAAATGGAGGTTGCGGGTAAGGTTATTCTCATCTGCAGCCTTTTCAATGTCTGGTATATTCGCTAGGCATGCCTTTTCTCAAGTGGGAGGTTATTCCGCTAGAACCACAATTTTAAGGAGGAAACAAAAATGGCTAAAAAAGGTAAGAAGTACGTAGAAGCTACTAAATTAGTAGATCGTCAAAAAGCTTATTCAGTTGCTGAAGCAATTGAATTAGTGAAAAAAACAAGTACAGTGAAATTTGATGCAACTGTAGAAGTTGCTTTCCGTTTAGGTGTAGACCCTAAGAAAGCTGACCAACAAATTCGTGGTGCAGTTGTTCTTCCAAACGGAACTGGTAAAACACAAAAAGTTTTAGTATTCGCTAAAGGTGAGAAAGCAAAAGAAGCAGAAGCTGCTGGGGCTGACTTCGTAGGCGATTCTGATATGATCAACAAAATCCAACAAGGTTGGTTCGACTTCGATGTAATCGTAGCAACACCAGATATGATGGCTGAAGTTGGTAAATTAGGACGTGTATTAGGGCCTAAAGGATTAATGCCAAACCCTAAAACTGGTACAGTTACTTTTGATGTAACAAAAGCAGTAAATGAAATCAAAGCTGGTAAAGTTGAATACCGCGTTGACAAAGCTGGAAACATCCATGTAGGAATCGGAAAAGTATCTTTCGAAGACAGCAAATTAGCTGAAAACCTACAAACGATGGTTGAAACGATGCAAAAAGCAAAACCTGCTGCTGCAAAAGGTACTTACATGAAGAACGTATCTATCGCTTCTACAATGGGGCCTGGAATCAAAATTGACGTATCGACACTTTAATATATAGCTTTTAGGTAAAAGGGGAAAACCGCTGCTTTTACCTAAAAGCTACCGAAATAGTCAACTGTGGGAACTGTTGTAAAATATAGTTTTTCTGAGTTGACTAT
>DAIDKD010000102.1 GCA_027451065.1 Bacillaceae bacterium
AATTTCTGCAATGGTTTTTCCAATATGCTTACAGGAAGATTGCAGTTCAATTTCATGGGGGATTAGTTCATTGTAATCACTTAGCCGATTGGTTTGCTCCACCAACGTATTCATCATCTCAAGAATTTGTGTATCAAGCTCTTTTCTTTGGCTCATTAATTGATTTAAAGATGTTTTTAGTTTGGATATATTCCCGACTGATTCATATTGTTTCGCAAACTCAGCCGCAACTTGTACAGAAGTTATTAAGATACCTTTTCCAGGCACACTTTTTACAACTCCCGCATCCATTAATAGAATAATCGCTCTTCGAATCGTTTCAGGAGAGACGTTGTACATACCGGCAAGACTTGAGCGCCCGTAAATATATTGTCCTTCATGAAAGTGCCCTGCAATAATCCGCTTGGCAATATCTAAAGCTATTCTTTTGTAGTTAGGATAATTTGTTTTCATATATTCCCTCCAAAATAGTAATGGACACTTCTTTAGTATAACATTTTCTTGTCTATTTCCTACTATATATAACGAAAGTTTATCGCACAAGAAATGTAGTCGCTGAGAACTGTTATTCATTCTATATCATATGTTTCTCGTAATCTATGAGCTGACAATTTGTATGACCAACAACTTTGTGGTAACATTAAGTTGTTGGTCATGATAATTTGTTAAATTTACTAAGTGACAAGATGGGATTACTTAGTAAATTTAACAAAAGGGAGTTTCATCACAAATCTTTCTTCTTTTTGGTGAAGCTACTCTCTCTATAAAAAATTTATCCAAAACACTAAAAAAAGAAAGGTGAGATTCTATGAAATTAACAAAGTATATTGTTTTATCTCTATTCTTAGGAGCCTTAACCGGCATGATTTTGCACGTATTCTTTTTCAATGCTTTTGACTCTATCAACACGTACCTTTTTGTCCCTGTTGGAACTATTTTCTTAAACCTTATCAAAATGCTAGTAGTCCCGATTGTATTTTGCTCAATTGCATTAGGCGTTGCTGGTTTAGGAGACATGAAGAAGTTAGGGCGTATTGGTGGAAAATCGCTATTCTTCTTCCTTAGCACAACAGCATTGGCAATTACCCTTGCAATTATTCTTGCTTCTATTATTCAACCAGGAACAATTGGTAATTTTGATATTTCTAGTCAGACTTTCGATGGGGTAAGTGAGGCTCCTAGCTTTGTAGATACATTAGTGAATATTATCCCGACTAACCCTCTACAAGCAATGGTGGGAGGAGAAATGTTACAAGTCATCTTCTTTGCAGCTCTCGTTGGGATAGCACTTGCAGCATTAAAAGAAAAAATACAAAGAACAACTCATATTTTAGAAGAAGCCAATAAAATACTTATGTATCTTGTCACGCTTATTATGTATACTGCTCCATTCGGTACATTTGCATTATTAGCCTCTGCAATTGGACAACAAGGTTTCTCAGCCATGAAGGCAATGGCTCTATATATGATAACTGTTGTATTGGCGTTAATTCTTCATGTGGTTCTTGTTTATAGCTCCGTACTAAAAGTATGGGGAAAACGCAGCCCTATCTGGTTCTTTAAGAACTTTTACCCTGCCATGCTAGTTGCTTTCAGTACAGCCAGTAGTAATGCTACATTACCATTTTCTATGAAAACCGTACAAGAAAAAATGGACGTTTCCAAATCTGTCAGCTCTTTCGTTCAACCTCTAGGTGCTACTATTAATATGGATGGCACTGCTATTATGCAAGGTGTGGCCACTGTTTTCATTGCTCAAGTGTATGGCATAGATTTAACAATCAATCAATTGGTCATTGTTGTGCTCACAGCTGTTCTAGCTAGTATTGGTACAGCCGGCGTTCCTGGCGTAGGTCTTATTATGCTTTCCATGGTACTACAACAAGTTGGTCTTCCAGTAGAAGGAATCGCATTAATTATCGGTATTGACCGTCTTCTCGATATGCTTCGTACAGCAGTCAATACAAGCGGAGACGCAATTTGCGCAATCATTATTGATGAGTCAGAAAAGAAATTCGAAGTGGATGCTACAGCAAGAAGCGCTATGTAGACAGTAAAATAAGTGTAAGCAGGCTAAGTCTGCTGAGATAGGAAGAATCGGCAATCCTCAAAACCATTGGTATTACTGGGTTGATGAGGTTGCCGATTTTTTCATGCTTTTTCGGTCATCTTTTTCTATAATCTTAATGTACAGAAGAAGGATTTATGCTATACTTAGTAGCAGAAAAAAGTCTAGGAGAAAAAATTTGAAAAATAAAAAAACTTTAATCACCATGGCACTTATGTTGGCCGTACCTAATATGTTGCAACAATTAGTCACCAATCTAACGCAGATGGTAGATAACTTAATGGTTGGCGGTTTGCAGGAGCATGCCATTGCCGGAGTAACGATTACCAATCAAGTCTTTTTTATTTTTACCATTGTTTTATTTGGTGTGGGAGGAACAGCAGGAATCTTTATGCCTCAATACAAAGGCGTCGGCAATAAAAAGAAAATGACAGAAGTTTTTCGGATTTCCTTGTTATTCAGTCTGATAGCTGGGGTACTTTTCTTCCTTGTGATGAAGTTTATTCCAAACACGGTCTTCTATTTATTTGCCAACAATCCCGAAACACATATGATGGCTCATGAATATTTGCGTTATTCCCAGTTCATCTTCCTTATTTTACCGATTTCCATAGCTATTATGAACGGCTTTCGCTTCAGTGGCTTCGTCAAGTTGCCTTTATACATTTCCATCGTAACTGTCGCCGTTAATATTATATTGAATTACGGGTTGATTCATGGAAATCTAGGAATGCCAGCAATGGGAGTTGAAGGTGCTGCGTTAGGAACGCTAATTGCTCGGATTCTTGAAATGATCATAACTGTTGGCTTGGCAATAATTGTGAAATCTCCAGTTAAATTGCACGTGAAAAGCTTATTGGATTTTGAAAAAAAATTACTGCTCCAATATATTCAAAAAGGATACGGCTTACTATTTAATGAATTTTTTTGGGCGTTAGGAATGCAACTTTTAATAGTGGCTTACACACAAAGAATTAGTAATTATATTGCAGCTATGAGCATTTCCAATGCCTTTACCAACATGATTTTTATCGGTATGAGTGGAATGAGCGTAGCCATCTCACTTATTTTAGGGGAACATCTGGGACGTGGAGATTTTGAACAGGCGAAAACTGATGCTAAGAAACTGTTGAAATTATCAGCTTTTATGGGAATAACTTTGGCTGCTATCGTTCTTTTGGCCTCCACGTTCCTGCTTGGTTTTTACGATGTTTCAGAGCGGACGATTTCCATCGCCACCTATCTCATTATCATCCATGTTGCTTTCAGTTGGTTATATTATTTGAATGCTGGGTTCTTTTTTATTTTAAGAGCAGGAGGCGATACTCGCAGCGTTCTTTTTATGGATGCAGGCTTTGTATGGGTTGTTGTTATTCCGGCAGCATTTCTTCTTGGTCGGGTGGAACTCTTCCTTCCCATCCATTTTTTGATCATTCAATTTCTGGAACTTCTTAAATTGCTAATAGCTACTATTATGTTCAAAAAGAATACTTGGTTAAATAACCTGACTGTAACGGAGAATCATTAAATTAACGGCTCTCGGCTAAAATCCTAAAAATCTATTCAACCAACTGGATTATCATAGCAAGACAGAAAATGCATTGGCAAACTCGTCGCCAATGCGTTTCTGCAACGCTACATCTATGCCTCTTAATTGCTCAGCACTTTCTCACCCATCTCTACTTCCCGTTTAAATAACCTTACATAGATGCTCTGTTCTTGCTCAATCAACTCCTTGTGACTCCCTGTTTCCATCACCTTCCCTTTCTCCAACACGATGATTTTACTAGCTGAAAGAACCGTTGATAAGCGATGAGTAATCAGGATAATTGTTTGGTTACGCGCTCTTTTCTGGATAGCCTCATTAACTTGGGTTTCTGTAATTGGGTCTAATGCTGAACTTGCTTCATCTAATATGAGAATCGGCGCATTTTTGAGAAGCGCCCGAGCAAGAGAGAGTCTTTGCTTCTGTCCTCCTGATAACAAAGTTCCTCGCTCACCTACTGATGTATGAATACCTTTAGGCAACGCTTGAACAAATTCTGCTAATCCGCTGTCTTTAATTGCTTGTAGCAGCTCTTCATCTGAAGCTTCTTTGTTTCCTATTAGTAAATTATCTGCTAGTGTTCCGTTCCTTAATTGTACATCTTGTGAAACGACGGCAATTTGCTTACGTAACCAACCAGTATGTAAGGTGCGAATATCATGTCCATCTATTTTAATCGCTCCTTCTTTTACTTCATAAAATCTCAGTATTAAATCAGCGATGGTCGATTTTCCAGCGCCACTTGGTCCTACTATGGCAATCACTTCTCCTTTGGAAACAGAGAAAGAGATGTCTTGTAAAACATTTTCTTCCTTCATTGGATAAGCAAATTGAACATGCTTAAACTCAATCTCTCCTTCTAAGCTAGTTAATTTCCTTCCCGTTGACAACTCTGCATCGCTCGGCGTCTCTGCCAGTAACATCTCAGAACGGTCCAATGCTGGCCCCGTTCGTCTGACGGATAACCAATTACGTAATAATCTGTTGATTTCACTGGCAGCAACGGTTACTAAACTTCCTGCCGTTAGCATTTTCCCCGTAGTAATATGGTTATTCCAAATTAAACCAACACTTATCACATAGACCGCTCCCAAAACAACTCCATTGTAACTACCAATCACAACCATAGATTTCATTTTCGCTTTTAATTCTTCAATAGAATGTTGAACATAAGATTGACGTATAGCCATGACACTATCAACCTCATAATCAACCATGCCCATTACCCTTGATAAGTGAATACCTGTCACTGACTCTCTTAATCTTTCCAAATAACGAGAAGCTTCCTGCCTTGCTTTTGCAGATGCCGTTCTCATCTGAGCACCTACTCTATTTGACATCCAATAGAAAAAAACTCCCAGTACAACACTCGTAACCATTAGATAAGGATGAATCCACAGTAGTACGATGCTATAAATCACAACTCCCTGAGCAGCGGCCATAAATGTGGACCCTTCCCAAGCTAAGAAACTATGTAATGTTTCCGGGTCATCAGCTACCCGTGCCAACATTTCACCTGATTGATTTGTATGGAAAAATGAATAAGGCAATATTTGTAAATGACCAAACAGTCGCAGCTTTTGCCAGTTCGTCACAGACTTAGCAACGTGATGACAAAAATATTCATCTATTACCATAAACAATAAATCGCAAATAGCCGCAAAAACAATCAGCCACATTAAGCCCCACAAGAGACGATTGGCATGGTCAGGAATAATATGATCCACTAGCCAACTCATTGCCAATGTAGGAATTAACGTTGCACAAACTTGACTAAGAGCAATAACGAAGGAATCTGCGAAAACCCATTTGCCATAAGGCTTTAGAAATGCCAGAACCCTTCTCCCATCCCCGTGTTTTTCTGGTAAAGTCCTCACCTTACTGCCTCCTTCTCTAACTCACGATACTGTGCCATATACAATTGGTAGTATTTTCCCCTACATTCCAAGAGCTGCTCATGGGTTCCTGCCTCTGCTATGACACCTTTCTCCAGTAAGAAAATCTTATCTGCATTCTTCACAGTAGCAAGGCGGTGAGCGATTGTTATTGTTGTTTTACCTGGAATCAACTGTTCTAAAGAAGCTTGAACCCTTTCCTCTGTTTCTCCATCAAGGGAAGAAGTTGCCTCATCAAAAATAAGAATTGGTGGCTGACGCAAGATTGCTCTCGCCAAAGCAACACGTTGCCGCTGACCGCCTGAAAGCTTCAGACCTCTTTCACCAACAATTGTATCGTAGCCATCTGGTAAACTTTGCACCCACTCAGTCAATCCCGCTACATCCACTGCCTTTCCTAATTCTATATGTGTAGCATCAGGCTTTCCGTACAATAAATTTGTTCGAAGACTGCTGTTTAGTAAAAAAGTTTCTTGAGATACAATCCCAACTTGCTGGCGAAATGAATTACGATCAATATCTTTTACATTCTTACCATCAACGATAATACTTCCTCTCTGCGGTTCATATAAACCAAGTAATAATTGAATCAACGTACTTTTCCCACCGCCACTTGCACCAACAATACCGATATGCTTCCCAGGCTCTACCGATAAAGACACCCCTTTTAGTATATCTGTTTCTCCGCCCTCATAACGAAAAAATATATTTTTCATGTCTACATGACCTTGTATATTTTTTAGTTTCGGCAAATCTCGCCCTTGTTCAGCTGGCAACTCAAAATATTCATAAATTCGTTCTAAGGCGGGAATGGCCTGCTGAATAATCATTGCATTTTCAGCCAGTGAGCGAATAGGTTGAAACATAGTTGGTATAAATCCTAAACAAGCAATCAGTGTCCCAAGAGAAATGTCCCCATTCCAAACAGCAGTTCCTCCAATAAGCATCAATACCCCAGGAGTAGCAATATTAAATAGATTTCCGAGACGCCAGTTCACTTTTCCAATTAAGGCAGCACGAATGGAGAACTTCTTCCAAATAGAAAGCTTCTTTTCTTGCTTATGTACTTCGTCTGCCTGGGTTTGAAATGTGCGAATCAGCCTCACTGACTCAATGCTCTCTTGCATGTGCTGATACATATCAGCCCTCATGTCTCGTTGAATTGCCCCCATCTTTCTCACTTTTTTGCCTAGCTGAAAGGAAGGAAATAAATATACAACAAAAACGAAAATCATTACTATTGCTGCCGGCCAGTACAAAGTGATAACCGCCGCAAAGGCAATCGCCGCTCCAATGATTTGCTGGAGAAACCTTGGAATGACTGTGTTGTTCAACTCCTGAATAGACTCCACATCATGGGTCAGACGATACAATATATCGCCTCTCGGTGCGGTTGTAAAAAACGACATAGGTGCTCGATGCAAGCTTTGAAAAGCTCGTAATTGCATGTCTGTAATAACATCCAGTCCTATTTTTACTTGAATAAACTCTTGAATTGATTCGAATAGTGCCTTACACACAAAGCAAAGCATGATACCAAAAATGTAATACAAAACAATTTGAAGCTGACTACTTTTTAAAAGCGTATCTACTACCCTTCCTGTGAAAATTGGCGGCAACATGGCAAAAATGCCCGAGATACAAGAACAACATACTGCCACCGCAAAGCTTCTCCAATACGGTTTGAAATGCACTACCGTCTCCTTTAGTATTTTCACCGAACTCCCCCCTCTCAAAATCACTTTTCATTGTACGATATATTCCGAATATTTTCATATATCGCATACTTTTTTATAAACAAAAAAAAGGACAGCCCGAGCAATACTGCAAAATCAGTATCCTCTGGCTATCCTTTTCTTCCTAACTATATGGAGAAACTATCCGACTAATCTCTCTTGCAAAGTTTTTTTCCGTGTCACCCGCAACAAACAATACGTTGCAATCATCGTGGTTAATAATTCCGCTACCGGATACGACAGCCATACTCCAACAATGCCAAATTGCTGTGCGAGAAGTAGGACCAGTGGAATAATGAGCACTCCCCCTCGCAGAAGGGAAAGAATAAATGCCGCTCTCGGAGCACTAGTTACACTCAAGTACGTAATTATCACTATGTTTAGCCCGACAAAAATAAACCCAATAAAATAAATGCGCACTCCTTCATTGGCCAAGCTAGCCAAAAATACATCTTGTTCATGATTGAAGATTCCAGTTAAAGCATCGGTAAAGAAATAAGAGATGCCATAAATAGAAAGAGCCAAACCGACAACTGTCAAAGCAGCATATTTTAATACTGTATCTAATCCCCGCTGATCTCCTTTTCCATAATAAGTACTCACCAACGGCTGTACTCCTTGTCCAACTCCCATAAAAATAGCAATTGTCACGAAAGCTAAATTAGAAATAATTCCAAAAGCCGCCACCCCAACATTTCCCTTTAAATACACAATGATGAGATTAAATACTATCAACACAACGGCATTGGACAATTCTCCTATCAATGTAGGTAATCCCGTTGAACAAATCTCTTTGATTCGATGCATATGCAGTTTCTCTTTGACAAAATAAAAATTCGTTTCCTTCCTCAGCCATTTGCTTAGCAAGAAGAAAAAACCACAGAAAGACGCCAGCTTCGTCGCAAAAGCAGCACCATACATTCCCCATCCGAACACAATGATAAAAAGATAATCAAGACCAATATTCATCACACTGAAAATAACAGTTGCTATCATCGCGCTTTTCGGATTCCCATCATTTCGCACAAAGCTAGAGAAAATATTCAGTAAAATAAGTCCTGGTGAAAGAAGCAAAATCGTACGTAAATAAGCTGAAGTCATCGGTAAAATATGACCTTCTGCTCCTAAAAATAAACTAATTTGTGTCGCAAAGAACGCTCCAATAATCATACAACACGCCGCTACTGCCAATCCCAATTTCAAAGCGGTCGTAAAAATTTTATTCGCCTCTTCATTTCTATTTTGTACTTTCAAGCTGGCGTATCTGGCACCACCACCTATCCCTAACATCAGTCCTAGTCCACTAATTGTACTGTAAATAGGAATAGCAAAATTCAACGCCGTCAAACCATCAGCACCCATTGCTTTTGAAATGAAAAAAGTATCAATAAAGATACAAATTGCAATGGACATCATGCCCAAAATGTTCAAAGACACGTACTTAACAAAACTTTTAAAAATAGAATTCACAAAAACTCTCCTTCAAATCATATTTCCTTCGCTAAGTGTAATCTATACCATAGGGGATAACAATACTTTCTGTAAAAAAAAGCGAGTTTTTAGCAAAGTCTCAAAATAATCATGATATACTATTATTAAAACCATACTGTGAAGGAGAAAATCTATGGCATTCAGAAACCAATCCTTTAAACCGCCAAGAAATACAGCAAATCGTTTCCGCAACAAAAAGCTTCCTATGTTCCTTGCTTTGTTACTTGTTATATTAGGAATAAGTACTTATCTATGGTATATGAATTACGGGCCTTTTCAAGGAGAAAAGGTGGCAGGCGTCCCTGATGGACACATAAAAATCATCGATGAACCAATGGGAGTAGCTTCGTTACTTTTCAGTGCCCATGGAAGCTATGCTTTTAATTTTCAAGGAAAAGGTGTAGCTGTATACCTCGCTTATTATGAAAAAGATGTCAGAATAAAGCATGAACGTGTCAGCGGCTTCCAACAAACAGAGGATGGTCCCTTGAACGGAACTCTTCAATGGGGAATAACTTTCGAGCAAGACGCAGGTCAACTAGAAGAACTTCGCGTGTCTATACGTGCAAGTGGATCCCAAGCAACGAATAGCTATGACATGTCTCAACTAAATTTTAATACTGAAAATGGGTTCAGCTCTGTCATGAATCTCTTTTCTAACGGCAGAATCGAAAAAGGAGACAGATACGTATTACAAACCTGGCAAACAAGCGGTATGGTTCGTGCAGACAATGATGTCTTCCACGAAGAAGTTTTAAGAGAAAGCGAACAAACAATTATTTTGTACATGGTATTTGAATAGAGAAAATAGTTATTTGAAAACAAACAGGCTGTCTGCAAAGGGAAAAATTTCCCTGTTGCAAACAGCCTGCTTCGTTCATATAAGTTAACTATGCGAGCTATCTAACAAACTCTGCCGATACCCAACCTGTTGTACTTCCTGTTTGGATTCTTAACCATCCACTTCGTTCCTCTAAAATCGTTACACTTGTCCCATTTGGAATACTTCTAATAACGCTGTGGTTTGTCCCCGGCCCTGTTCTTACATTTAAACGAGAAGCCGTGACTGTCCCTTGCCTATTTGCGTTATTATTATTGTTATTCGACCCACCAGATGTCACATTGATAAATTCTGCCGATACCCAACCAGTCGTACTTCCTATTTGAATTCTGAACCAACCGTTAGACTGGCTTAAAATTGTTACGGTCGTACCTCTAGCAATCTGTCGAACCACACTGTGAGAAGTTCCAGCACCTGAACGGACATTTAATGAGGAGGCAGTTACTGTTCCTTGCCAATTTGTATTGGCGTTGTTGTTGTTATTGTTGTTATTGTTATTGTTGTTACCAGAACCTCCAGAAGTTACATTGATGAATTCTGCTGATACCCAACCAGTTGTACTTCCTGTTTGGATTCTATACCAGCCATTGCGTTCTTCTAAAATCGTTACTGTTGTTCCATTTGGGATACTTCTAATCACACTATGGTTTGTTCCTGCTCCTGATCTTACATTTAATGAGGAAGCTGTTACTCTCCCTTGCCAATTTGTATTGGCATTGTTGTCATTATTATTGTTACTGTTATCATTATTATTACTGTTATTATCGTTATTATTGTTGTTGTTATTATCACCGCTGTTATTACCGTTGTTGTCAGAACCTCCAGAGGTTA
>DAIDKD010000103.1 GCA_027451065.1 Bacillaceae bacterium
GTTGGAAACATTCTCTACTGCTAAATCAATAGCTTTTCTTAAAAAATGTGCATGAACATCCACCGAAAACTCCTCCTCCGTGAAAATTTTGATACGATACTAATTTAATTTTAGCATTTTTTTTATTCAGGTGGGTAGTAAATCAATTCCACAGTTTCAAACTACTTATTCATACAGCACTTCTTGAATTTTTTCCCGCTTCCACAAGGACAGGAATCATTTCTTCCTACGTTCTTATACTCCTTTCTCACAGGTTCTGCTTTAGGGAACGTATATGCGTCATCTTTCTGTATAGATGCCTCTTTTTTGTGTTGACCAAAAGGTACTAAAGTATTTTCATCAAAACAATGCCACCATTCCATTTCCTTCACTGTATCATCGATGTAGAATTTTTCGATTTTACCATAAGTATTGTTAGAAATATCCCTTACAACTTCTTCGTAGGTTCCTAGTGACCCTTCCCAAACTGCCTCTCTTTCAAATATTCGTTTAATATAAGGAATCAGTTCGAGAAGCCTTGTTTTTCCAATACAATTAACAATCGACGTCATAACATAGGTATAGTCTTCTGTAAGTTTGTCATCAACAAGATATTGGATATAGTCGATGATTTCTTCTTTGCTTATCATATTTTTCTCGTACAGCATTGCATAGGTTCTCATTGCTGAATCTCGAGAAAATTCACAAATAGTAGAATCTTCAATCACTTTTTTCAATAAATCTACATTACCATCGAATGTGGAGAAAAGAATTTTGTGATAATCCTCTGTTATTGTGTCACCAATGAGAAAATCAACTGTCTCATCTTCTCTTGCCATCATTTCAATTAACTTTGGGAATGCACTCTTTTCACGAAATTGTGCCAGCAAGTACATAGCATACGTATGCATCCAATAATCACTATCTTCTGCCCTTAAGGAGTCCGCATTTTCGTTTGCATAATCAAGAGAATTAAGCAAAATCGGTGTCATTTCCTCTTGTTGTTTGATAGCTTGTTCAACCTCTTTCTTCGGGAATGTTCCAGTAAAATTCATTAGGCCTTTTTCTATTTCTGTGATGCTCATCATTTCTATCACTCCTTGTATAAAATTTTTACGTAAAACCATTCGTATCAATGATGTAATCACTTTTTGCAATATTTATCCGAGGAAATCCTCATTACTTCATTTTTAGTTTACATAACATAATTATGATATAAAAAAATGTTGTAAATGGGCCTGATTTGTCCAAAAAGTCGGTTTATTCTTCGTAGTATAGAACGAGTCAACTGAGAACAGCTTGATTTCATGGCTCTTCATCACAATTGACTCTTTCAGCAGACTGTTTGAGAAGGGGTGAGTTTTCCTTTCTCAAACAGCCTAGGGCTCCAATAGGAATATCCTTCAAATACTATTCCAAAAATTGCGAAGTGCATGGATTCCTTCATGTGCCACTTCTTGCTCGGTTTTCCCTTCAGGTCACCTCAAACTTCTAAACAATGAGTAGTTTCTAGGGTTATTAATACTAGCTGCTCTAGCATGTCCATTCGCAACCAATTGAGCATTCAGCATCTTGCTTCTAATTTGAGCTTCATCTCGGGTATCTGTCGGTTTTTCCAACCAAACGTACCTTCTTAAGCGATCGAATCTATCTGTGCTTGGCCCATCTATCTCTAACCACACCGTTCTTCCTTCCACGCGACTTGCCGTGAAGTTCGTTGCAGCTTCGAATCCACTTTCCCCACGTTCTGGACTATCCACACCAATTAGACGTACCCTTCGACCATCACTTAACTCAATTGTATCACCATCAATTGCTCTACGCACTGTCGCTTGCGTTACATTAACATTGGCTTGGGACTGCTGTTGTTCTTGTTCCTCGGCCGCACGTTCCACTTCTGCTCGTTGTTGTGCTTCCTCTTCCCTACGAGCTTGTTCCTTAGCTTCACGTTCTGCCTCTGCCTGTTGTCTTGCTTCTTCTTCTCTACGGGCTTGCTCTTTGGCTTCGCGCTCTGCTTCTGCTTGTTGTCTTGCTTGCTCTTCGGCTTCACGTTCTGCTTCTGCCTGTTGTCTTTCTTCCTCTTCTCTATGTGCCTGCTCTTCCGCCTCACGCTCTGCTTCTGTCTGTTGCTCCGCTTCCTCTATTCTGCTAGCTTGTTCTTCAGCTGCAATAGCCCCATCTGAAGTATTCTCTCCACAAGCGGTTAATAGTCCCAAAGATAATCCTGATACCAATAATAATTTTAATAAATTCATACTCGTTTTCCTCTTTCATGTTGTTTATTTTAGAAATAACGCCATGAAAATCTTATCATGAGTCGTAGCCTTTGGGAGCTACTTATATCATTATTTTAATGAAAGAAGAAAGTGTTCTCTAGGATCTCTATTCATGTTACAATAGAATGCAACACAGTTTCTAGGAATTTTGGAGGAATATATGAATAAACTGACTAATATTTTAGTAATCTTTGCGATAGGTTTTTATTTGTTGGTAAGATTGATTAGCTCTGGTGGATTATCTGCCGCTAGTCAAACACTTTTCGATTCTAGTTTTATTGTAGCTTTTCTCTTACTATGCTTAAATGTTTTCAATCTATTTATCAAGAAAGAGATTACCGCCAACGAAAAGTATAAAAAATTAGATTCCATATTGTCAGCTACCTTGGTAGTTTTCGTAGTTACGTATTTGTTATTTTTTTAAAGAGTATGCTCTGTAATCTAAATGAAAAAGAAAAGCGAATGGTTATAATAGATAAGGTAATAGTTTTGTCAGTGATATAATTGTTTCTCTCACATTTTAAAATAAAAATTATATGCTAAAATAGTTATATAGTTTGTGATTAAAATGACAGGAGGGAAACAAAATCCGTTCAGCTCTCGATGTTATCTTCATATCAAAAAAAGCGTGGTAACCATTGCTTTCACAGGGTTTATCACGCTTTTCGATAGTATTCCCACTCGACAGCTATACTTATTCCATTTCTTCTATAAGTTCTGTTACCTCAATATTAATTTCTCTTTCTATTTGCATTTCTTCTTCAATGTTGCTTATTTCTTCTTTTGTTTCCGCTTCTTCTATTAATTCTTCAAAATCTTCAGATGGTCTTTCGTAATTCCCAGTATCTTCATTATATATGAATTTAGACTGATAAGCCCCAATAAAATAATAGTAATCAAAACCTGTTTGAATTTCTTCATCAATATTATTTGATAAGAACGCTACTATTTCATCTCCAGGAATTGATGGCTTATGTCCATCTGGAATAAGAAAAAATACTTCGTCAAGCTCCTCTTCTGCCGCATCTGGAAATTTGTCTGCCATCCCTTGTTCTCTGGCAGTTATTAACCCTCCATCTTCTAATAACAATATTTCCTTCCCTACTAAACTTTCATCACCTTTTATAACTTTATTTACTTTTAAAGTAACTTTTGTAAATGGCGTTCCATATCCAACTTCCTCCATATGATATACATAGTTCTCAGTTGCCACGACAACACCTTCCACAGCTATATCACTGACAGTAAGCAACTGTTCAGTATCCTCGTATGAAACTGCAAACGCTAAAGATTCCTCAATAATAGTCGCCCCTTCATATGAAACACCAGTATCATCCTCTAGTTCATCATTGTTTTGATTTTTTTCAGCGTTATTCTCTACTGAAGAATCCAGAGCACTATTAGCTTCTGTACTCTTGTCTTCAACTTCTCTAGTTGAATTACTGCAACCTACCAATAAACTTAAAATAAACACACTAGAAATCATTAACTTTGTTACCTTCATTAAAAAATACTCCTCACCTACATAAATATATAAGTTGTACATTGATATATTCAGACAGTCACGGTGGAAATTCTACCATCTACCGCACTTTCAATGTTTGCTATTTTCATCTATTTTCAAGGTCAGTAGAGAAACTGTGTCTGGGTGGGAACACGAGTTAATACTTAATAACCCCAATAATTTACTATGTATATCCAACTAAAGATGATACCATATTAATATAATTAAGAAAAGGTAAACATCAAAATAAAGGATGTGAGGTTATGAATAAAAAGATATGGATATTCATTTTTGTACTGTTGTTAATAGGATGGATTGTTTTAGGAGTCTTTTCTCTTAAAAGCTCGAACACTTTTATTTTAGTACTTTCTATTATAAATATTTTCGTTTCTATAAATTTTCAAAAAGACAACGGACACTATCAAACTACCTCCGTTACGATTCGATGGTATGCTTTAAAAAACAAACTAAGCAGAGCGACCATTTCTGTATGCACGAATGGCACGTTGGATGATTGATTAAGCCACCCTTACTTTTTTAAAGTTAACTTTAAGTTTTTTTTGTTTTCTATCATTTATTGAAGATAACTTTAAGTTTTTATGGTATACTAAAGTAAACTTTAAAAGAGGTGAATGATATGATTAATCGCCCATTTTATTTGAACCAAATTATTCGTTTCAAAGATACCGAGTTCATCAAAGTGATTACTGGCATACGGCGTTGTGGTAAAAGTTATTTGTTGCAGTTATATCGACAATATCTTTTAGATAATGGTGTGACGAAGGAACAAATCCTCTATCTCAATTTTGAAGATTACGACAATCTCCATTTACAAAACGATAAAGCTCTTTATAAGTACTTGAAGGAAAAAGCACTTCCTGGTCAAAAAATGTATTTCTTATTTGATGAGATTCAAATTGTTGTGAACTGGCAAAAGCTTGTCAACAGTCTCCGAGTATCTTTTCATGCTGATGTAACTGTTACTGGTTCCAATGCAAAAATGCTGTCTAGCGAGATTGCTACATTCCTATCGGGTCGTTATATTGAAATCAAAGTGTATCCATTATCCTTTGAAGAATTTTTACTGTTTAAAAATGTAGATAAAGAAGACTTCCGCAACATACCGAAATGCTATAAAGAGTATGTAAAATACGGTGGATTTCCAGCAGTTGTACTCGCTGATGAAGAATTAAAAGAAACGATTTTAAGCGGGATTTTCGATACAGTATTACTTAATGATGTTGGTTTCCGTTCAGGAATTAAGGAACCACAGTCACTGCGCTTGATGACAAAATTTTTATCATCTAATGTGGGTCAAACGGTAAATCCTACGATCATAACCAATACATTAAAATCAGCAGGAGTAAAGGCAACAAATCCAACTGTCAACCGTTATCTATCCATGCTGGAAGACGCCTATTTATTCTACAAAGCTGATAAGTACGACATTCGCGGGAAGGAGTACTTACGTTCCAAGGGAAAATACTTCATTGCCGACACTGGACTACGCCATATAGCTCTAGCACGAAAGCAAGATAACCGTGGCAGTGAGTTGGAAAACATAGTTTATCTTGAACTGAGGAGACGTGGTTACAGTATTGATGTGGGAAATATTGATGCTGATCGAGAGGTTGATTTCATTGCACGAAAAATGAATGAAATTATCTATGTACAAGTGGCATATCAACTGCCAGAAACTTCGAAACGTGAAACGGATAACCTTTTGAAAATTGCAGACAATTACAAGAAGATTGTGATTACCGAACGGTTTGAAGATGAAACGAATATTGACGGTATTCCAATTATAAATGTGATGGACTGGCTGCTCGGAGTCGAAAATTGCTAACCACGAACATCAAAAAGTCCTAATTATTTGAATTAGCTAGGGCTTTTTGATGTTTTATTCTAACATATACATCTTTGTGAAAATACCTACTTAAAATATCCCAACTTTTTTAAGTATACTAATCACTATAACAAAAAATCCACTTAAATTTACTATTGAAAATAATATGTTTTTTTGTTTTAACATGGATAGAAACATAACGAAAAAACTTATTCCGAGTATAAAATGTAATAATATTGATATCTCTAATGGACCACTCAAGAATATATCTATCATAAATTTTCCAATAAATATTATAAAAATTATCGCGAAAATAATTGATCCTAATGAGTTTTTCATTACATCCTCCTTAATATCATTTTAAAGAAAAACCCCATGACTCTGTAAATGGTCTGATAATCTTTTTTGCTTTAAAGTAAACTTTAAGTTATTTGCTTTTCTACGATATACTCAAAAAAACTTAAACCTTTAAACCAATCAACCTAGCAATATTGGCTGATGTTCTTACTAAATTCTGGTCCCCTTCTTTTAATGCACTCTCTAAAGAAACTGATCCCGGAACAATCGGAAATAAAGCATCTATTCCATGCTCGTGAACGACGTAACTATCCCCCGTCACACTCCCAGCTATTCCGATTACTGGTACATCATATTTTTTGCTAACTTTGCGACTCCGATTGGTGTTTTTCCGTAAATGGTTTGGCTATCTATCCTTCCTTCCCCTGTGATAACTAAATCGGCATCTTTCACATGAGATTCTAGGTCTACTGCTTCCATCACAATATCAATTCCGCTTTTTAAACTCCCTTGTAAAAATGCAACAATCCCTGCTCCTAACCCTCCGGCAGCTCCTGCACCTGGAAGATGCTCCACATTAACTTTTATATATTTTTCAATTACTTGCCCATAATTAGATAGCGCTTTGTCCAACTCTGCTATCATCTCTGGTGTTGCACCTTTTTGGGGACCGAATATAGCAGATGCCCCCCTTTTCCCTGTTAATGGATTATCTACATCACAAGCAACTTCAAATTTGGCTTCCAATAATCTTCTATCCATCTCTGACACATCGATTTTACATAATGATGCCAATGCCCTTCCACCAGCTGGCAATTCCTTGCCTTCTTTATCTAATAATTTAGCTCCTAACGCCTGAGCCATTCCTGCACCACCGTCATTCGTTGCACTTCCACCTATACCTAAAGCCAACAACTCATGACTGAAGTCACGAGCTTGCGTCTATTAGAATGTAATAGTGCTTCTGCCCTCACAGATAGCAATTACGCTTGTTCCGACCCAGTAGTGCGAACGAGCTGCGCTCTCCTACCTTAGCGTGGTGGAACATTAGGACGGTTGACTTCGCCCCTACCACAAGAACTATATTCCTGTGGTAACTACACCAATATATTCAATCCCTTTGCGGTGTAGATTCATGGCACCAATCCGGTCATCATTGGATTGATATTGACAGTTTTTACAACAGAATGTGTGGGTTTTCTTGTTTCTATTCTCTCTTGCTATATGCCCACATTTAGGACAAGTTTGAGAGGTATATTTTGGGTCTACAACAATGACTTTCTGTCCATACATTTCTGCTTTGTATTCTAGCATCTGACGGAACTGATAGAATGCCCAAGACACAGAAACATAGCGGTCTTTTACTCGCACTTTTTCCGTTGCATTGCGAATGCCTGTTAAATCTTCTAAAACAAACATTGTCCCTTTCGGGTATTTATCAACGAGTGCCTTTGTAATCTGATGGTTGACATCCGTTACATAACGGTTTTCTCGTTGTCCCATTTGTTTTAGTTTCTTACGAGCAGAAGGTGTTCGTCGCATTTGCAATTGTTTACGAGTAGCTTTCAATTGCCCACGTTTATGTTTGACAGCATTTCCGTTGTAGAAAGTAGTTTTGCCTTTACTATCATAAGTAGTCGCAAGAAAGTTAATACCCAAGTCAACACCAACAATATTGTTGACATCTACAATGTCTAATTCGGCAAAATCTTTTGTCACAGGAATATGCAAAAACCATTTATTGAATTTGTACACTAATTTAGCAGTACCAAACTTCCAACTACCATTGAAATATCGTTTCATTGCTTGTCGTTCAAACTTTAGTTTTAAACGACCGTCAATCGTATTGATGCTAAATTGATTTTGAGTAAGTGAGTAATCACGATTCCAAACAAGGTCATATTCTGGGAGTTTGAATTCAATTTGAGTCCATTCATGATGATTTGATTTAGCTGACTTGTATCGTGCAATAACTGTTTTCATCACAGATTGTGCCATCTGACTTTTTAAACCAAATTTGTTACGTAAGTCAGTATAATACAAATTGTTTAGCTGTAACTGATTGAGGTTTTTGGTTTCAAAGATGTATGCTGATAACCAATTGCAAGCTTTTCGATACGCATTTGCTGTTATCATAAGGCTTTCAGCTTGACTATCCGCAACATAGATTTGTATTTTTGCAGTAATTGTAGACATCGCCCTCACCACCTTTCACTAATTTAATTATATTACATTTTCTAGTGAAAGCATATATTATTCTTAAATAGCGAAAGGAGGAGCAAGGTGGAACATCAGATACTTAGTATGGTGCGTGAAAATTGTAAGATTTTCACGCACCATACCGTATCTGACGGCAATTCCTCCCGTGACTGAAGTCACGGGAGGAATTGCCGATAACTATGAAATTAGTTACTCCCTCGTCTAGTGCTGCAAGAATTAGTTCACCGAAACCTATTGTGGATGTTATATAAGGGTTCCTTTTTTCTATTGGTACGTGATGTAATCCAGATGCAGCTGCCATTTCAATAACAGCTGTTTTCCCATCTCCTAATACTCCAAAAAATCCCTCTACTTGTTCTAATAATGGACCTGTTACTATTTTACGCACGATCCTTCCATTTGTAGCGTCAACTAATGATTGAACAGTACCTTCCCCACCATCTGCCATTGGTACCTTGACGATATGAGCCTTAGGAAAAATACTTTTCCAACCTTCTTCTATCCCATGAGCCACTTCAATTGCTGTTAAACTTTCTTTGAATGAATCCGGCGCAACAACTATTTTCATATATTATCTCCTTCTTATGTACTCTTGAACATGAGTACCTACAGAATAACCATTTTTGCAAATGGCTTTTTCTGTAGATACTTTTTATTTTCTATTTTGTGAAACACACTCAATATTGCAACTGTGAACAATGTCAAGCTCACCAATGACTTGCTCCAAATGAGGAGTCATGCCCTCAATAGACTTTCAGGCAGCCTGAACCATTTGTTCTCTATTCCACATTTTACTCATCTTCCCACAGTTCGTTCATTAAATCTTCAATCTCTGCCCGGAGTTTTGCTGTTTCCTTCTCTAATATATTTACAGTTTCCCCATCAATTTCTACTACATCACCAACATCTGCATCTTTAGGGAGTATGCTTCTCTTAAAATCTTTTGTTATTCCATCAATTTCAATAACGACCCAATCATCATCTTCAAAACGATCAATGATTCCTCTCATTATACCACCACCTTATTTTGGAGTAAACGATGCTTGTGTCTTATATGTTTTATTGTTATACGTTGCGCTAATATCAATTTTTACAGTATATCCTTTTGCAGCTCTTCCAATTTTCACCGGTAATTTCGTTCCTACTTTTCCAGTATAAGTTGTTGTCGTGCTTTTGTATTTGAAAACAGCTTTATACTTCGTTCCTTTTGGAAGTCCCGTTACATTCAGGTTAATGGTTGCGTTTTGTTTTGGTGTTTTATTATCTAAACTTGCAGATAGCTTATTAGTTGCTGTTGAAGTAGTAACTTTGGAATAATCAGTGGCGGGTTTCGTATTAAATGTGATATTCTTACCATCGGAAGTTGCGATGATGGTTCTCTGTGTATCTGTTCTATACACCTTCGTTTTCACAGCTTTTAGACGGTTCATTGTGTCTGTCGCAGGATGCTTGTAGCTGTTGCCTTTTCCGACACTAATGACTGCGTAAGTTGGTTTTACTTTATTGAGAAATTCTGCTGATGTTGCTTCTTTCGCTCCATGGTGACCTACTTTCAATACATCCACTTTCGACAAATATTTTTTTGCTAGCATATCTTTTTCAGATTTCACTTCAGCATCGCCTGCGAAAAGAAACGTATTTTTATTGTATTTCACTTGCAAAACAGCACTCCAGTTGTTTAAATCAGTTTTGGCATAGTCTTTCACTGGCGCAAGAAATTTAGCTTGAACAGATTTATTAATCGGTAACGTCACTCCTGCTTTTGCTGTTTTGATGGTTCGCTTCTCTCTTTTCACCGCATTTAAAAAATCCTTGTAAGCCTGTGTTGTATGTGATACCTTCGGCGCATAAACATTCTTCACATCAAAAGCAGCTAGCACTTCATCTAATCCACCAATGTGATCCGCGTCTGGATGGGTCGCTATCATGTAGTGAATGATTTTTACATTTTGTTTTTTTAAATACGATACAACTGAGTTACCTGAACGATTTCCTGCATCAATCAGGATATTCTCACCTTTGGGTGTCTTGATATAAATTGCATCGCCTTGCCCTACATC
>DAIDKD010000104.1 GCA_027451065.1 Bacillaceae bacterium
GATATTGGTTTTCAAACCGGAACCGGAGTCATGATCGGATTGCCTTTTCAGACCATTGACGATCTGGCCAATGACTTGATTTTCATTCGTAATTCTGGCGTTGTGATGGTTGGAATGGGACCATATACCCTTTTCTTCACTATCGTAAGGTACTAAATAAGCATCTACTTTCCCTTGCTTCATATTCCCTTCTGCTTTTTCATAACTATCATAAGAAATATACTCAGTGTTTATTGAAAATTCATCTAATAAAGTTTGTCCAAACCCCTGAAAAAGACTCATAGGAACAAATGTATCCCCTTGAACATAACCAACTTTCACTGTCTGATTCTTAAATTGTTCTATGATTTCTATACTATCCTCTGTAGAAATTTCTTTTTCCCTACGATTCAATTTTATTTTTTTTCGTAACAATTTTTACCCCTCCCAAGAAAGCCCAATTCACAATCAGTCTCTCATACATCCTACATTTTCAATGCTAATATTTCCCAAGTCAGAAATATAGTCTATACTCGTTCCATATCCCCTTCAGCTAAAATAATAAGATCCTCACACTCACTGCGCCTTTTATTTTTCAGGTCTTCCAAGATAGTACCCTTGTCCATAAACAGTGCCAAGATCCTTTAATACTTCCAGTTCTTCCTTCACTTCAATCCCTTCACAAATGATTTTCATGTTATTGCTTTTAGCAAATCCGATAAATGATTTTATATAGGTGGATTTTGTTTTCTCTTTATGAACTCTTTGTACGAAGCTTCTATCTATTTTCACAAAGTCTGCTTGTAAATCTAAAAATAAGGATGAATTTGAAAAACCTACTCCAAAATCATCAAGCGCTAACTGAAATGTATATTTTTTCGAAAAATCTCTAATAATGGATAAGCTTTGTGGACTCCAATTTGTTCTTTCGGACAGCTCCAAGACAATATCTTCCATAGAAATATTCACTTCTTTTGCCACTTTAACCATTTTTTCAATAAACTCGATAATATCTTCTCTTGATTTCTCCACTATATTAATGAAAAGTATTCCTTCTCGATGAAAACTACGTAGTATTTGTTCCATCATTAACAAATCTAGCTCATGTAATTTATTTCTCTTTTCAGCTGCACCGATTAATTCGCAAATATTGGAAAATTCTGGATTACAAGTACGTGATAGCCCTTCGTATCCATATATTGTTCCGCTTTCTAGGTGGAGAATCGGCTGGTAGACAGCATATATTTGCTTTTGCTCCAATATCGTCTCAAGAGCATTATATTTTGATACCCTTTCTAACTGTCCCTTATACAACTCACTATCGAATAACGTAACCGTACTCTCATCAATTTTGTTCCGCTTTGCTTGATACATAGCGAAGTCCGCATATTCCAATAATGTGTCCAAATCTGTGGTATCGGCGTTATAAATTGCCCCACCTGCACTAAAGGCTGATATAAGAGCTATTTCTTTGTTGATGATAACTTCGATTTGTATTTCTTGCTTCAGTGCACAAACCATTTGTTGGATTTCATCGCGATTCTTAAACCCCATTCTAAAAATACCGAATTCATCTCCAGCAAGCCGAAACAAAATTGTTCTTTCATTTTTAAGCTTTTTCATCGCATTTCCAAACTGAATGAGGGTTTCATCCCCTGCTTTGTGGCCATATGTGTCATTAATTCGCTTAAAATCATTTAAATCAATAAAGAAAAATGCACCTAGTGTATTAGGGAATTTATTGATTAATTCCTTGCATTTCTCTTCATAGGAATAGCGGTTATATAGGCCCGTTAACCTATCTATTTCACCACCTCTCTTCAGAAGCACATTCTCACGCCTTAAGCTTCGTAAACTATTGAGAGTGGCTACAAGGATAAGAGTGAGGATAGCGAAGGCAATAACTATTACCGTTGTCCATTGATTATTAAGCAATTGAACATATAACATGACTCCCCCCATTGTTCTAAACAAAGCTACACCCCCTTATCTTCATTGGTTCTACTAATAAGCGAAAATACCCCTTCTTTCCCACCGTACCACAATTGATACAGAAAGAAGGGGTTCAGAAAAAGTATCTTTATGCTCCATAGCATAACAAGAGTCAACTTAGAAAAGCTTGATTTCACAACCTTTTCTCAACTTATCCTAGATTCCCCCTTGAGATTGAGCTTGAATGATTGTCACCATACTGGTTTCTTCACGTAGCTGTATCCTCGTTGGAATCAATTATCCTTGAAACTGTTGTATTTAATGTAAAACTTTCCTCTCCACTAATGATAATTGTAATGTCTATCAATTCGTAATTCCCTGCTTTACGAGTAGGCGTGCAGGTAATCCTTATTTCATGGTTAGGAATAGCATATTCTCTTGTTTCTGCACTGCTTGTTATCGTTACACTACCATCTGCATTATTGGTGAGTGTCACATCGCCATTCTCCTTATAAAAAGTCGTTATTTGATTGGCAATAATATTTACCTCTTGCCTTACGTCAATTCGTTCACTTTCCTTTCGAAAAAACTGCAAACTGTTATTTAACACTGCGAATAATAATCCTAGGACAACAAACAAAATCGTAAACGTAGCTAGAAGCTCGACTAATGTGAACCCTTGTTGGTTTCTATGTTGAGTTATCGTTCCCATCTGCATCCTCCCCTATGGAAGCCTCCACCCAAAAGTACCTTGTTGCAAGAACAGAATCACGTTCTGTATGAATTATTTCAATTTTCACCTGCACAAGTTGTATTCCATCACTAGCACCCAAATTTGTTATCCGTAACTGTAAACTGTTATTCTCTATAAATTGATTACTGTTATTTACTCCTAACTCTGCTCTTAATTGGTCTATATTTGCACCTGCACCAGAAATAAGAGTATTTATCTCATCTTCCTTCTTTCCTCGTAAGACTGCCATCACTTCTTCAGCCAAATTAGTAGCTTGCAGTGAATCTTGATTTATTCTCGTAAAAAGAGCCGACTGGGTAAAAAATCCAAAAAAGCTAATTAATACAATAAATAAAATAACCATAGAAGCTAAGATTTCGACCAATGTAAAGCCCTTTTCATTTTTCATTGTATGACCCCTTACAGTAATTGTAACTTTTCTACTATTTTTATTATACAAATATTATAACATTTTCTGACGGGAATTAACAAAAGATAACTGGACATTTTACTTCGTGCTAATTGATATAGAAAAAGCACTATATTCAGGAATACTGTGCACATAATTATTTTTGCTACTTTTCCCAAGTGCTTCTCCCCTCTTTTTCAGATTTCCACCAAAATAAACATTACTCAACCTTCGTACTGTACGTTATCTAAGCTTATACTTTCTAAAGTAACAACAATACCCTCATCACCATTATCGCCGTCCCCAGTACCACTGCCGCTACCACCATTCTCATCAATAATTGACGTTGAAAACTCTTCCTCAACAAAATAAATGACATTAGCATTTGCTTTTACTACTGCATCAGCAAATTTGCTTACATGAATCTGTTGGACATTTGAATTGATACTATGCCAGTTGTTGGCAAAGGCCTCTCCAAAAATAATTACCCTCGAACCGACCCCTGTAAATTTAATTGGCTCCCAAGCATTCCCTAATTCAATGTCCCTACCTATTATCAACGTACTTCCTTCTTTTAATTGTATAGGCGCTTCTCCAAACAAATCACCTAATACAGTCCAAGTTGAATTTGTTAGTACACTTCCTCCCCACTCCGACAACACACTTCCTCTAACAAGCAAATCAGAGTTTGTCAAACTGACTTCAGATGGTCTGAAATTGCGTACTTTTATTGTAGATTCTTCAGCAACTAATCTATTTAATGCGGTGTAACCATCAAATGTAGCCACGCTTCTATTAAATGTTAAAGTCCCTTGTACAGCTACGTCTCTGCCAACAGTTATATTTTTTATATCGTTGAATGTCATTGGTGTACTTCCACCTAAATGACCCCCAACATGAAAAGCATTTATTCTGTTCATTTCACCATTTCCAGCGTCTAAGTAGAAATTATCTCTAATATTTATTTCGTTCACATCATTAGCTTGTATACCTCTTAGCATCACACTCCCATTAATCGTAAATGATGTATTAGGGCTAAGGGTGATGGAGCCACCAAAATCAGGGGACGATTCTATAACGTTTATCCCACTAAAAGTTCCCCCTGGGCGTTGGGAAGGTTCAACAGATTTTACTACTGTTTCTCTGATTTCTCCAGCTGTCGCAGAAAAAGTTGGAAAATCGCCACGTTCTTCATAAAAATCATCAGTGTCATCTGTCCCACCCGTACTCGTAACAGCTATTTCAGCCATTGAAACAACATCAGCTGTAATTGTATACTCGTTATCTCCACCTATGCTTACCAGACTAAAGATTATTGTATACTTTTCTGGATCCTCTGCATCCACTACACTTTGATAAGTGAGACTTACAGAAAAATTGCTATCTATCGGAATATTATCTTCCACCTTGCTTTTAATAATTTCCGCCATTACTTTCGTTGCTTGCTCTGGCGTTAAGTCAGCCACATCGTTCAAAATGGCTGTTAACAATGTTGAATCACTTTTCCAACTATCCCAACAATCTTGAATAACAGCTTCTCCGTACTCTATCCCCATTTCAGCTAAAGCTATCGCTTCATAGTGATTTTCAGTTTCTTTCACCTGCTTGGCAGAATTAATATTTTTTGCTATTAATACCGCACTGATTGAAAAAATAAGTGTGATGATCAGCAACACGAGCACTAATGTGTAGCCTCGATTATTTTTTATAAATTTCATAAATAATCTCCCCCTCTGTTGTTCAATAACGGTGTCAACCCGTCTTACAATCACTATTCCATCGTCAAGTGTAGCTATTCTCGAACCCACTGTATCTAGCGAAAATCATAGTTGCTCAATCTATTATTATATAAGTATTATAACATCTTCTAAGGAAAAACGAAAAAAATGTACTATCTGGCTTTCGAAAGACAGGCTGCCTAAAAAGGGAATTCTCTCCTTCTTAAGCAGCCTGATAATAGACTCATTTCTTTCGCACTTAGCCTCCCTAATGAAAATCCTTAGTCTTTTCTCGTTGATACTTACTTCTTTGAAACAACTCCATGTTTTCCTCACTTTCACCATTCTCCATCACTCTTTTTTTCGCCTGGTACATAGCAAAGTCTGCATATTCCATTACTGTAGAAAAGTCTTCTGTATCATATTTATAGATACTGGCACCTACACAATAATTGATAGGAATATGAATATTGTTTTTTTTGAAAATTTCTCCTCCCATTTTATGCTGAATTTCTTGAAATAGCTGCTCTACTTCAAGATGATTTTTTACTCCGATTCGAAAAATTCCAAACTCATCACCGGCAATGCGAAAAACAACTGTTTTGGAATCTTTTAATCTTTTTAACATTTCACCAAAATAAATAAGTATTTCATCACCGAATGCATGTCCATAGGTATCATTGACAGCTTTAAAATCATTTAGATCAATAAAACAAAAGACTCCTCTTGAGTCAGGATATTTGTCGATTAATTCTATGCACTTTCTTTTAAATGAGTATTTATTATAAAGCTTTGTCAATCTATCGATTTCAGTTAGCTTTTTTAGTAATTTTGCTTCATCTCGTTTTTTCCAAAATAAGCCCACAAAAAAAGTAATGGTTGCTACAGCGGCTCCAATAATTCCTAGTATCATCATGTTTATTTGACTCGCTCGCAGTTCCTCGTGTAACCGAAATTGTGCATACCTATTTTGGCTATTCAACGCTTGCTCAAACATTTGATTTTCAATAATTGAAGGGTATATGATTGTATATAAGCGAATAATATCTGCCATCAGACTGTTCAAATGCTCATTGGCGACATTTCCTATAATACCATGGGTTCTCGTAATATCGATTAAGGGGGATTTTTGAAGCCAAAACTTCTGTTGTACATTATGGTAATACAGCAAGACCGACCGTCTCCCTAGTAACATATCTATTTCGCCATTCTCTAATGCTACTACTGCTAAATCATAGTTATCAAAAGTCGTAACATCCACATCTAACGAATCAAAGCTCCTTGGAGATATAGCGTCGACAATGCCAAATTGCAGTCTAGTAAAATGAGCATCATTATTCTCTAAATTCTCCATTGTCGTCATAGCAATAACATTATCCTGCACTTCCAAATTTCCAATGTTTATTACATTTTCGCTACTATCGCCGAATGCTCCTAAGAAAAACTGGATATCGTTACTCTCCAATGCTTCCAAATCTGTTGAGAAATCCACATTACCATCATTTGAAAAACGGTATTGAATACCCGTCAATGTCTGAAATAACTCAACTATTTCTAAATAAAAACCTGTTGGTGTACCATCCCTTTGGAAATAACTATAAGGAAAAAGAGCATGATGCATGCCAATCTCAACAGCTTCATACCTGTCTAGACTCTCTTGATGCTTTTCGAGAATATATGTCTCCATTTCCTTCTCTAAACTCTCCCGCAAAGTATTCGTATATACTTCATCAAACATACTCCCAACACCTGAACGGAAGATACTTACAACAGATTCAAATAATTTTGCAAATTCTTCATCTGAAGTATAAAAGGCAATGGGGGTAATATTTTCCCGATGAGAAAATTCAATTTGCAGGTTCTCTCTAGGAACAAGCAGACTTTTCATCGCATTCGTAGCGATAAACACATCAATTTTTTGATCTTCTAGTGCCTCTAATGCCGCTTCAGCTGTTTCAAAATAAGAAATATGCTCATGATCCTCTTCTAAAATTTCTTCTCTCATTTGTGTAAATCGTCTTCCCTCAAGAAAACCTATATGGCTATTCGCTAAGTTATGAGTAGTATGAAGAGGATTATTAATATTGGTAATATACAACCTCGGTCTTGTACTTGTAACAATTGAAGAGGACAAACCTTCATCATATGCCAAAACACCATAATTTAGAAAAGCATCAATTTCCCCTTGGTGTAAGCTTTCTACCTTTTCAGCTAACTCATGAAAAGTAATAAATTCAAGTTGAAAGTTCATTGAATCATTAATGATTGTATCCACTGTTTGTAACAAAGGACCTTCATCTTTCTCATGATAGCCAATCCTTATTACTTGTCCATCAAACTGACTTAGAAACTCCAGTTCACCTTCCGAAAACATTTGTTCATCCTTTGACTTTTCCTGTTGGTTTGCCTGCACGAAGAATAGAAATCCACTGAAACATACAGCACAAACAATGATAATAATTATTCTTCGTAACATCTAACCAATCCCTCCTTATTTTCTTTTATGAAAAATCAATCAAACTTCTAGGATTCACAGCGTTTGATTTTTCAACGTTCCATTCACCTTCATGAATTTCAAAATGTAAGTGAGCCCCAAAAGAATACCCAGTGTTACCCATCTGTCCAAGGGTTTGCCCTTGTGTAACAATTTCTCCAGACTTCACAGATAGATTTTCCATATGAGCATAGACTGTCGTGTACACTCTCCCGTTTAAGTTATGGGTAATAAACACAACATTGCCATAACTAGCACTGTACTCAGCACGAATCACTACCCCTTCAGCAACAGCAACAATTGGCACACTACTCCCACTCTTGCCAATATCAATACCTGCGTGGAGGCGAGTTCGACCGTTTAATGTACGCATGCCGAATTCTGAAGTGACTGGCCCAGTGGCAGGTAGTATAAATAAATCGTTAGTAATGACCACATTATTTTCTTGAACAGTTTCATTTCTAGCTTCCGTGTCAACTACTTCAGTTTCATTTGCTCTTACTTCGGCTTTGGCCGCTTCTTCAGCTGCCTTTTTCATAGCCGCTTCTTGTTCTTGTAAAAATGCCCCTTCTCTTTCTAACTCATGTAACTCTTCAATTGATACTTGCAGTTGCGACTCTAGTTCTTTTAATAGTTGTTCTTTCTCAGCATACTGATTCTTCAATAAGTCTTCTAACACTATTAAATCTTTTACTTGCTGTTCATAGATTACTTGCTTTTTTGAGATAATAGATTGATTATCCTCGACTACTTTGATATCACTTTCCAATTGTTCAATTAATTCTACTTCAACATTCATCATATCATTGACAATGCCAATTTGTTGAAATAGACGAAAGAAATCCTCGGACCCTAGTAAAATCTTAAGATAAACATTATTATTCTCATTTTTTTGATAAGCTACAAGACGCTCTTTGAGAATCTCTGTGCGTCGAACAATCCGTTCACTGATCGTCTCTGTTTCTACTTGTAATTCATCAAGTTCTTGTTTTTGTTCTTCAATGTTTGTAGTTTTCTTTTCTATACTTTCTTTTGTTGACATAATATTTTTATCTAAACTTTCAATATCTACTTTTAACTGCTCTGTTTGGACATTCAGTTCGTATATCCGTTGTTTTCCTTCTTTTTGTTGTTCTATTACCTCTTGTTGCTTCTCCTGAATACCTGCTAATGTTTCAGCATTGCCGATAGATGTCGCCAGAGGGAACATGGCAAGACATCCAGCTAATATTATACCCCCTGCTTCTTTCCCCATTATCTCCTCACCTCAATCAGTACTAACATTCATTTCTTCATTATCTACGGCAGCCTCATCAAAAATTTCTATTGGGTAGCTTTCAATATCTTTTCTTTTCTTCGCTACATACATAGCTTTATCAGCATGTTCTAATAGTGTTTGAAAATCGGTCGTTCTTCCATCATAAATACTGACTCCTATACTAAATAGAATTGGAAAAGTTTGACCTTCGATGACGACCTCGCATTCCATGTTATCTCTCATACGATAAGCAGCCTCGATTACTTCATCCTTGTGCTGAAATCCGATTCGGAACACACCAAATTCATCCCCCGCTATTCGGAAAGAAATCGTACATTTATCCTCAAACTCTTTTAATGTATTTCCTAATGCTATCAACACTTGATCCCCGACTGTATGACCAAATTGATCATTAAAACTCTTAAAGTTGTTAATATCAATAAAAAAGATAACACCTAGCATATTAGGATTTTTTTTAATTAAATCTAGGCATTTTTCTTTATAAGCATACCTACTGTACAGATTTGTTAATTCATCTATATCATTTTTCTTTTTCAAATGGAGGTAATCTTTACTCTTTCTAATAAAGAAAAAGATACAGATAATAAGGATAGAACTTAATGGGGCAATAATAACCAGCATTCTATACCATCCTTGTCGTTCGATTAACTTGTTGTACTCACTTTGATAATCTATCGCCATATTTTCCCATTGGACTACTTGATTCTCTATATGAACAAGAGTATACAGCCTTTGAATATCTGCCATCACTGCATTTAACTCTTCATTATTCGCATTACCAGTAATAGTATGTGTATACGATTTATCAATAAAATCAAGTTTCACTAACGTTGTATCCCCTAAAATATTTTGAAAATATTGTAAAACGGACTCTCGCCCCAGAATTGCGTCTACCTCTCCACCTGTCATGGATTGAACAGCTGATTGGTAATCGTTAAAAAGTACAAAATAATAGTTTTCGTTCTTCTCATCATCTAAGAACTCTTGTAATTCTTCGTAGGGTATAGAGTCATAACCGCTAAAAATTTGCTTTGCAATTCCCTCAAATCCAGCGATAATCCCAAAACGAATGTTGGCTAAATGCTGATTTACAACAGCTTCATTCCCATCCTTCACAATGGTAACAAAATTGTCGTTTACTGCTAATGTACCAACTTGAATGATATCTTCTATTGTTTCAGGGTTTGAAAAACCTAGTAAAAACTGGATATTATTATGAAGTACCTCATCTCGCAAAACAGGAAGGACGGTATTATCCACAGTATTTGCAATATTGTACTGGATACCTGTTAACAATTGAAAAAAATCCATCATTTCTAGATAAATCCCTGCTGCTGTTCCATTTGTTTCAAAGAAGCTGTATGGGAAGTTGAAATTATGTATCCCAATGGTAATATTCTCATACCGCTCGATAACAGGTTGATATTTTTCTTGGATATAAACCTTCATTTGTTCTATAAGGATTTCTTCTTGAGTAAGAGATATTTTCTCTAACAATTCTTCACCATTTTCTGATAGAAAAACTTCTTCCATTGTAGTGAGAAAATGATATATTTCTTCGTTCCTAGTAGCAAATTGGAACTTACTTACCTTATCTCGGAAAGCAAATTCTATTTGTAGATTTTCTCGATCAAT
>DAIDKD010000105.1 GCA_027451065.1 Bacillaceae bacterium
GCGCTTCTTATATTCACATTATATCTGAGAACTTCGAGGTTTTTCAGGATGTATCTCCCGACAGGATAAGCCGATTTACGAAAGCCTTTCGCACCAAACTAAAGTCTCATGACGCAAAAATTCGATCTCACCAATTACGTTGGTGCCTTTTACCCATTCCCTCTAAGTCGTGGGCACGAAAAGTCTTTCCTCATTTATTAGAAAACGATGCCGTAGAATCCTTATGGCAACTTATTTTAAAGAGCGCCCGTGCCGATGGGCAGAACCCGATAAAAGACTGGGACAACCATGGAAAAGCCTTTGAATCACGCAAAAAAGTTCTTAACGACAGTCAGTTTAAAATTTTACATTTTACTAATAGCATTGGCACAGATTTAAAAATAGAGATGCCTAGAAATCACCTTTTTATTGGTGGCGGGGTCACAGATAAACAGGGAATCCCTTTCTTTCCAAATATCCCGACAGAGGAAATATGTTCAGCTCCTCATAAAAATAAGGTAAATGGCAGATTGGTAGCTTCTAAGCCTTTGATTTATGATGGAAATATTATAGATAACCTCGGTCTAGAGTTTAAAGAAGGGCGGATTGTTCATTATCATGCAAGTACAGGGATAGAAATTTTAAAAAATATCATCGAAACGGACGAAGGTTCCCGCTATTTAGGGGAAATCGCCCTTGTTTCAAATCGTTCCCCTCTTGCACAATCTAATGTACTTTTCTACAATACTTTATTTGATGAAAATACAGCTTGCCATATTGGAATTGGCGATGCTTCTCCTTCCACCCTGCAAAACGGTAACAATCTATCAAAAGCAGAGTTAAGAGAGGCAGGGCTTAATACTTCTCTGCTGCACGTAAATGTGACATTTGGTACAGATGATATGAAAGTAGTAGGAATGAAGGAAGATGGTAGGAAGGTGCTGATTATGGAAGATGGTGATTTTCTAATTTAAATGCAATTCGTAATAGGAAATAGGAACAATCATTTTCAAGAATGCTTACCTATTCTTAAGGAAATGATGCCTGAAAAAGATTTTAATCACTTAAAAATAGTACATACTCCAAAGGATTTTTTAGAAATAGTAGCTTCGTCGAGTATAGATGAATTTTAAGAACAACCTACAAAAATCTTTAAAAGAACCAGGTAATCATGCCCAGTTCTTTTAAAGATTTACTACGCAGTATACGTACTGTTCATTATCAAACCAAACTTAGTCCTTTCTATTTTTCCACTAAACTCATAACATTTTCCTAAATATTTTCTTTTGTCGTATAATTAAAATAGAAAAATTAGGAAACCAATAATATGAAAGAAGGAGAATTCTCATGGATAGTAAAGAAAGAATTAAGTATTTTTATGAAAATGTTACTTCAAACAATCTCATTGATGAAATCCCTGAATATGTGGCAAATGATTGTGCAGTAAGAATAGGAGAAAACATTATCCCAGTAGGAATCGATGGAATGAAACAACATTTTATTGATGTACGAAAGACATATCCAGATTTAAAGATGAACATTATTCGTCAATATTTCGATGGTGACTACGTTATTTCCGAATTTATAGCTGAAGGTACACATAAAGGCGAATGGTTAGGCATGAAACCCACAGGTAAAAAATTATCATTTACTGGTGTTAATATTGATAAAGTGACAGATGGAAAAATTATAGAACATGGGGGCGTAATGAATACATTTGAAACTTTGTTTGAAGCAAAAATAATTCAACCTACTTAATTTAAATCTTCCTAAAAATATAGTATTCGCAGAAAAATGGACTTTCTACCCCTTCACAAACTCTGTCAGTCGATTTATAGAGCTTATGAAGGGGTCTCTATAATTTTATTACTAGTATCCTCCAACAGTTCATCTCTACAAACTGGAATTTTGAAGTCTGAACTGTACCCAAAAGTAGCCGTGATCTATACTCTCTTCCTTGTTAAAAAAATTCCAATGACTACTCCTATAAGGGTAATCGGTGCTAATCTGACAAATAACCACTCAAATGCGTGAACAGCTACTCCGACAACGCTAGTCTCAGGGTCACTATAATCCCAACCTAAGTATGGGCTATTTACTACTATTAAGACCGCAGAAATTGTTACTATGGCGGCACACAATGAGATAAGTAGCCAATGTAGTGTTTTTCGTCTTGTGTCCTTTCTTTGCGCAAGCTGTAAGTTGATAATCTCCAGTTTTTCGGAAATTGCTTTTAAATCATCAACTTTTGTCTCAATAACAGTTTCTCCAAGCAAAGTGCTTACGGGTGTTTCAAGCACTTCCGATATGGAGATCAACATATTAGAATCAGGAACTGACAATCCTTGCTCCCATTTAGAGATTGTTTGTCGAACCACATTCAGCTGAATAGCAAGTTCCGCTTGCGAAAGTCCTTTCGATTTTCTGATTGCTTTCATATTTTCGTTTAACATTAGGGATAACCACCTTTCTTTTAGTTGTTATCACTATTGTATGAAAACTCGCCCGTTGCTACAAGCAACGCATATTAACATTCAAGCTTTATCGTCATGATATGCTGTTAGGTATATTAGCGAAGAAGAAGTAACGCCTAGAAAGTTGCGGAGGATGACCCAATAGGCTGGTTCAGCTTATTGGGTCATCCTCCCTTACCTTGTCTCATCCAAAAAATCAAGCAGCTTCTCAAAACTAAACTGAGATGCCTCTGTATTCATCAAAAATTGATAATTATGTCCTAATTCTCCCCAAACTTCTTTCTCAAAAAAGACACTTTCTACAAGCACCCCTTTGCTGTCCAAAATTTCAGCTAACTCCTTGCCATGGGCTTCAAACGAGCCCGTATTTCCATCAGTAATAAAAGACGCCGGGAAATTCTCAGTCACATGTTCCGCTACGGAAGCCAACTGTGTTTCTGGAAGCTCCTTCCAATTCCTACTGCCCATATACGCCCAACCTACTCTATCCATCATAAACTGAACAATTCTTCCACTTTCAATTTGAGATAATCGTTGCAGATTAAACGGACCGCAAAATAACAAAGCTCCTTTAATCGTTTCCGCGTCAACAGCCGGTTCCATATTCATTTGCTCAGCATATAACATATCAGTCTGGATGTTAACATATTGAGCGGCAATTTGTGCTCCCGCAGAATCTCCTGCAAAATAAACATTATCTAAGTTGATTTCAAAAGCTTCAGCATTCGCTTGAATAAATTGATATGCCTCACTTACCTGATACAAAGGGACAGGGTAGTGTTCTTCTGGCGCAAGGGCGTAGTTCATATTCACCACTACATAGCCGTTCGCCGCTAACTGTACAGCATATTCCGTAATGTCCGATTTATGTCCAGCTACAAAAGCACCTCCGTGTATCCAAAAAATAACAGGCGCTTCTTCCGCATTCTCCTTTGGAAAAATAATATCCAATGTCCCATTCGGAAACTGTGAACCGTAATCTATATCCTGGATACTTCTTGTTTGTGCTAATAGCTCTTCAAAATGATCAGGACGGACAATCATCCCACCTTCAAAAAGTTTCTGCACCAGCCACACTGCTGGCTTTGGAGAAAAAATTGCAAAACCAGATAAAAGTAAAAATAGGAAACAGATAATCATGAGTGCTACATATATTGATTTTTTTATTCGTTTGATAAAAGATTTTTTTCCTGTCATTTTCCTTCGCTTCCTCTAAATAAGTTTTTTGTACGTCTTATCTATTCCAAACGCTCCAATAGGCGCCGTAATCACAATCGCCATTACTGCAATTGCCAAGATGAGCGACCCTGACGGAATCCCTAAAGATAATGGAATAGAACCAATCGCTGCTTGTACAGTAGCTTTCGGTAAAAAAGAAATTCCGCAAAAGAGTTTTTCCTTATTTGACAATCCAGAACCCAATAAGCTGATATAGACACCAATAATTCTAAAAACAAGTGCCAGTAGCAACAATAAAATTGCCAGCAAGCCAGCTTCCGTAACCAAAGTAACATCTACAATTGCTCCAACAAGGACAAATAAAAGCAACTCTCCTACTACCCAGACTTTAGAAAATTTGGACAGCAGTCTCTTTGCTAGAATTTCGTAATCTTTTAATATGGTAATTCCTAGAACCATCACCGCTATCAACCCTGATACCGCAACCGTCCCCTCTAAATAATCTTCTAGTGTAACGAAGAGAAAGGATATTGCCAGTATAACCAACACCTTTGACGTATCGCGAACATGAATTTTCTTAAAAAAGTACACACAAACTTTTCCAGAAAGATAGCCTAATAAACCACCTAATATAATGGATAAAGGAATTGTCAAAAGCCCAGTCGCATGAAAGCCGTCCCCTTGATACATTCCTATAAAGGAGGTGAACAATACAATGACAAAAATATCATCAATAGAAGCACTGGCCATGATTAAATAAGGTATCCCTTTCTTCGTTCCACGATTTTTTTCTATCAGCATAAGCATTCTCGGTACGATAATTGCTGGAGAAACAGCCGCTATTACTGCACCTAAAATAGCAGCTTCAAGCGTACTAATTTCGAAAAAAATCGGTGCTAAAAAAGTAATAATGGTAATTTCAAAAATTGCTGGAATAAAGCTCATCAATAAAGCCGGCTTTCCTACTTTTTTCAAAGTGTGAATATCCAAAGATAATCCTGCCCGAAGCAAAATAACAATCAAAGCCATTTTTCTAATATCAGCGGATACATCCAGTAAATCACCTGAAATGAGATTGAGCATATGGGGGCCGAGAATTATTCCCGTCAGCAGCATTGCTAAAATATTTGGTATCTGCAATCTGTTGAAAATCTCAACCAAGACAAAACTGACAATAATAATACATGCTAAACTGAATATCATTTCACCCATCCCCTTCTAATGTGTGATTGAGCTTCCCTCTTTCTAACCAAGCTCCTCTCCAACGCCTAATAGCCTGTACAAAGGTTCGTTGTCCTCCCCTTCAAGCCACCGTTCTGGAATGATGAAATAGCGACAGTTGCCACTTTTTAAATAACTATAAATAATTTGAGCCTCATCCATTTCATTTTTGCTGACATCTATTGATGCATTGGGTCCCTCGTGTCTGAAATAGGTGATAATCTCGGCTTTCATTTGCTTCACTAGCTGCTCAATCGAATTTTTTTCCAAAGAATACTTCCGGTCAAAAAGAACCGTCGTCCTTTTTATGAAAAAAAGCTTCACCGTATATTCATCTATCTCATCTATCATGACAATACGATTGTTTGCTTCTGTGAATTCTATCACTTCTTCTTTATTGGACAAGTATTCCATTGCTTGTATTGTATCCCTATATTTTGAGGCAGCTTCAAAATCATAACTTTCAGAGGCAGCCAACATCAATTGTTGCATTTCTTTTAATAGAGTTATATCCTCTCTATTCAAAAAAGAAATTAATTTTCCTATGATTTCATTATACTGCTGAAGTGCCTCTCCTCCAAGGCATATGCCGATACACGAACCTAGAGAATAATTCAAACATGCTCCATCCCTTCTAATAGGGTTGCCACAATCGATTTTTAAGCACTCTTTTATCCCATGAATTGCTTTCTCTACCGTGCTCCTTCTCGTATACGGGCCAAAGTATAATTTCCCATCATTCTCAGTAGGCTGATGAGCAATCTCGATTTTCTTGTATTCCTTGTCCTTATCTATTGCCACATATATGAAGGATTGTGGATTTTTCATCAATCTATTGTACATTGGTTGTATTTCTTTAATTAATCTGCATTCTAACATCAACGCTTCAAATTCTGTATCTGTTAGAATGTAATCAAAATCCTTTAAATGTTTCACTAACTTCTCTACTTTAGGACTGTGATTTTTGGAATTTCGAAAATAAGACTGTACTCTATTTCTTAGTTTTTTTGCCTTTCCTACATAAATGATTTGCCCGTGGGTGTTCTTCATCAAGTATACTCCTGGTGTTTGAGGAAGGCTTCTCACTTTTTCTTGAAGGTTCATTTCCATCTTTTTCCTTTGCTTAGGTTATCGTCTTTTTGTATTTTATCATGATATTTGAACAAGGGGAACATACATCCTTTGTATCATTGGATAAACGCATGAAAATATTCTAAATCCGCAAAAAATTAAACTTTCACTAAACTTTCAAAAAAAAAATTCTGAATTATTCACTTTTTATTGGATTATTAAATAATTTTCTAATAAAATAAAGATAAGGAAACAATTGGGGGAGATAACAATGGGGATTCGTTTTAAAAACATTCGAAAAATTATACCAAATACAAATGCACAAGAAATGAAGATTCATGTTGGGGAAAAGGCTTCTAGTATAGGTACAACACCTACTAAGATAACTAATGCAAAAGCTTCAAGCCAAAAAAAATCTTCACAGCGTAAAAATAGTAAAGTAAAAAATACCAATCAAAGTACTCGTCCTTTCACACAAAAACAAACGGCAAAAAAACATTTATCGACGAATGAACAAAATCAGTTAGAAGAAGTTTTATTCCATGATAAATTTGACACTTTTCGATTGCTTCACACAAAATATTGTGAAGAAATCAATTGGCAGGAAGTATTACAGGAAGAACACCCTTTTCAAAATGACCTTGTTGGTCCCAATGAGTTGAAAGCTATGAAAGCTTTAGAAGCTTACAAACCTACTTGGAAAGATAATCTTTTTAAACGTGTGGACGTACAGAAAAATCAGTTACAAGATCAGATAAAGAAAGCCAGAGAAGATGATTTACACCTTGTAGAACGATGGAAAGAGAAAAAAGAACTGGCAAATAAAATCTTATTAGGTGACATTTCAGGATATAGAAAGGTCTTACAGGATAAATTATCTACTGACGAAATATTTGAATTAGGTGTTGCTATCGCTTGGGATGTATTGTCACCTTATACGTTAGTGTTTGAAGTCGATATGATACAAGAAAAAGCTATCACTACTCAAGCACTATTTCATGAAAAAACTGCGAGTCTCTCTACTAGGAGTAAGACGAAGAAAAAATATTATGATGCCCATCAAGATTATATTTGCAGTATCGCTCTGAGATTAGGTAGAGATGGCTTCAACTTACTTCCAGTTGACAATATTTATGTTCATATCAATGATATTTCAGAGAATACATTGGAATTAGGAACAGTTTTATCTGTGAAGCTTGAAAGAAAATGTTTCGCCACAATTGATTTGGACGATTGTGATTGTTCTGATGAAATTGTGAAATTCCAGCATCATATGCACTTTAGCAAAATAAAAGGTTTTCAACAAGTAGATAAGCTTGCTGAGGAGATATAGCATCCCACCTTTTGTTTTGTCAGGAAGAAGGAGAGTATATGCCACGTAGCATGTTCAATATTGTATATGTACTAGTCCTAGCAACCATTATTTTCTTGCTTTGTAATACGTTCATTCCTAAGTCGCCGAGCCTGTTGGAAATGTCTGCCACACAAGCAACTACCTATGCGAAAGAAACGCTAGAATTAGTTGCAATTGGTGATTCATTAACGGAAGGAGTCGGCGACACGACCAATTCAGGAGGATTCATCCCATATATTGCGAAAAAGCTTCAAGAAAACTACTCCATTGCTAAGGTAGAAACAAAAAACTATGGAGTATCAGGAAATAGAAGTGACCAAATTCTAAAAAGAATCGAAAGCGATGATGAAATCAGGGGCTCTCTTGAAACAGCTGATGTTATTACCTTAACTGTTGGAGGCAATGACTTAATGAAAGTTATTAAAGCGGAGCTATTTAACAATTTAACCGTTGAATCTTTTGCGGATCCTCTAGAGGAGTACCAGAATGGTTTAGAAGAAATTTTTCGTGAAATAAGAACGCTGAACTCCACAGCGCCAATATATCTTTTTGGTATTTATAATCCATTTTATGTTCATTTTTCAGAAATTGAAGAAATGCAAACCATCGTTTCCAACTGGAATAACGGAACGGAGAGCGTTGTTGAGATGCAGGAGAATAGTTATTTCATTCCAATTAACGACCTGTTGTATAACGGTCTTAACGGAGAAAGCGGTGTAACTAGCGACTCTGACACCAATGAGCTGATTTATGACTATGACCACTTTCATCCAAACAACTTAGGTTATCAAATAATGGCTAATGCTCTATATGAGCGCATGAACGAAACCCAGTATGTATGGCTCAGTGCAGATAGCGAAGGAGAGTAGATGCACATGAAGTCTGTCAGAAAACCGGATGTTGAGGATAAACTTACTCAAGAAAAGACACTGGCAAATAAAAAACAATGGAACCCTTGGAAGTACGCCTTTCTCACTTTACTAGGAATTGTTTTGGGAATTGTTATATTTGTAGGTTTCAGGATTTTTGATACGAGGGGGCATAGTTCTCTTGAAGATATTGTTGTCGCATCGGAAGAACCAGTTATTGAGGCTTCGATGACAAAGGAACAAGTGAATCGCATCCTTGATTTCTTTCTGAATGAGTTCCTTGATGATTCAGGGATTCAGTATCGGTTCTACTTAGAGAATGTCGCATTATTAAACGGTACTTTCTCTTTATTAGGGCATGATGTTCAATTTTACTTATACTTTGACCCTTATGTTCTCGATAACGGTAATGTACAGCTGAAGGCAAAAAGCTTATCTATTGGAAGCCTGGATTTGCCGACAAGGGAATTGTTCCGATGGATACAAAATAATTATAAACTGCCGGAGTGGGTAGAAGTCGATGCTAAGGAAGAAATAGTGATTCTGAATTTAAACAACTTTCAACTAGGGAATGGCATGTATATTCGAGCGAATAAAATTAATTTAGTTGATGATGAAATTTCCTTCCGTTTATATTTGCCAAAGTAAAAAACTGGCTGTAAGGAATGAGTAAACTCCATCCTTACAGCCAAAGTTTCTTTATGATTTCGCCGAGAATACCCGTGACTTCAGCCATGAGCCATTTACACACTTCCAGATTCATATGTAAACCCTAATCCATGAACATCGGAAACAGTACTCGTAATCATAAATGCTCTCTTATCATGAGAATCGACAACTTTAAGCAGCTGTTGATAATCTTTTACGTTCAACGTAATCATCAGCATGTCCCGCTCCTGTTTTGTATGTCCACCAACAACAGGAACAACGGTCACTCCTCTTTTTATCACATGTAACAAATCGTTTAAAATAACTTCTTGTTTGTCACTGATGATAAATACCATTTTCTTCTTATTCAAACCATCTTCAATATATCTCATCGTTACTGAAGTCAAGAAAATAGAAAAGATAGCGAAAAAGAAAGACTCTAATTCAAATACAAAGAGACTTGCTACGACAACAACACAGTCCGTTACAAATAGACCAATTGAGGTATCGATATTAAAGTATTTTTTTAAGATTAGTGGAGGAACTGCCGTACCACCGCTCGACGCATTGTTTTTATAAAGAATAGCGACCCCTATTCCAAAAAATGCACTACCTACAATAACCGAAAGCATGACATTGTTTATTAACATCGTATGTGGGATAAATCCCATAATAATCGGCAATAAAGTTGCCCCGATTACCGTGTTTAGAAAAACTTCTTTCCCAAGAAAAAAATATGTAAGTACAAGTATTGCCATATTAAAAACGAACACTGTAATTGAACGATCAAAGCCAGTTGCTGCTTCGATGATAATTGCCAAACCTGTGAGACCACCAGCAGCAATATGGTGCGGTCCTAAAAATAAGTTAACAGCCATGGCTATTAGGGTAATTGCCAGAACAATGTAAAGTAACTTCTTCACTTGATTTACCATTGCATACACTCCTTTCAAATCATTCCGTCAGCGTCATCATATTTCCCTAAATAATAAAAGGTCATGATAATCTAGCCAACTTGAAAAGCATAGCATATTTTATTGAAAAAAACAATGCGACGTGACGTATCAACACGACAAACGCATGAAAAAATTAAAACCAAACGATATAGAGGGAGTGAGGAAAAATAGGTGGGAAAACACCATGGACGAATCGTTTGCTTATCTATCTGTTGTAGAAGACAATCGTCAAAAAGGGAAAATAAAACCTCAACTTCATGATATTGTGTTGCTAGTTTTATTTGCTTCGCTAGGGAATGTAGAGCACTGGGATGAAATCGAAGCTTTTGGGAAAGCTTACGAATCCGCATTGAAACAGTACATTCCTTTGGAGAACGGTATTCCTTCTCATGATACGATTCAAC
>DAIDKD010000106.1 GCA_027451065.1 Bacillaceae bacterium
TTCGCAATGCTGTTTTGTTAATACATGGCGAAAAGGCGCATTCTCTATATTTTAGTCAAGATGCGTATAAAAAATTAAAAGGGGACAATAAAGAACTTAAAATTATTCCTAATGCTTCTCATACAGATTTGTATGACATGGTAGAAATTATACCATTTGATGATATAGCAGAATTTTTCAAAAGAAATATGATGTAAGTCATCATACGAAAGAGTAGGGTTTAACTTCAGAAGATATTGCTGAATCTATAGTTTTTGCTATTGCTACTCCTGAGCGGATGTCAATTAGTAATATGATTAATTCAATTTATTTATCACTAACATGATCATCCAATAATTTTCTAACAACTGTCATAAAACTTAGTTTTAAAAAAGAAGCCAAAGTGCTAATATGTAGCATTTTGGCTTCTTTGAGCAGACGGTCCACCCATATCCGTACTCACCCTGCCTGGATCGATTGCATTTATTTTGATATTTCCCCTAACTTCTGCGGCTACCAATTGTGTCAATCCACTCAATTATTGTCATTGCTGCTTGGCGGATGCTTTCTTTGTCTTCCACATCCAAACCTAATCCCGTCATTTTTTACAGGCGCATCATTTTCAAATTATCTTACCGCTTCTTTTTGACAGACTACTTGAGTGAAGCTTCATTTTCAGAGCTCGCTTCTTTTGCCAACCGTGAATAAAAAAATTTAGCGATACTGCTACCTAATATTACAACTATTGCACCAGCAACTGGAATGGCTGAGAGTGAAAAGTTTTCTACTACAAATCCTCCAACCCCTGCACCAGCTGCAAATCCAAATTGAGTGAAGGAGCTGTTCAGGCTTAGCATAATTGCTGCAACCCCAGGAACCAATCGAGAAACAAGATAATTTTGAGGTGGAGCAAACATCCAGGCTGTTGTCATCCAAATCATAAATAGAGGAATGGCCATCAACGCACTTTCAGAAATAACAAATAGTAGCACTAAAGCAATTGCCTGCATAATCATTACACTCACAACAGTACGGGCGGCTCCGAAGCGATCTGAAATCATTCCTGTTACTTTTGAACCCACTACACTTGAGATTCCTAACACTAAAAGAACAGCACTTACACTCTCTTCGCTTATATTGACTACAGACGTCAAAAATGGAGTAGTAAAAGTATTCACTAGAGAATAATTTAAAAACATTAGAAAAGTAATACTAAGAGCAATGATAACTTTCGATTGCCTTAAAAATGAAAGCTGCTCACTTAAAGGAACTAGTCTTGTACCCTCCACAACTGGAATTACTCGTGAAACCATCAAAATACCGAATAGAAGGATAGTTCCTAATCCCCAAAAAAGAACTGGCCATTCGAATGTGGATGTTAGGATTCTTCCTACTGGAACTCCAAGAACAAGTGCAGCACTCCCTCCTAATGCAACATCAGCTATTGCACTAACTTCGCGCCCTTTAGCAGCCAAACGTGGCGCCATTGTAAAAGCTGTTACAGTGAAAAAGCCACTCCCGATTCCCGTAATAATTCGAGACAAAGCCAAAAAGCCAAAACCAGGAAGAGTCGGTGTCATAATGAAACCAATTAACATGATGGACATTCCCAGTAATAGACGTTTACGCAAATCCAATTTTGCTGTAGCCATCATAACAAGCGGTGTTCCAATTGCATTGGATAAAGAGAAAATAGTTATCAACTGCCCTGCAGTAGCTACAGATACATCAATTGAGGTAGCTATTCTATCTAAGATTCCTACAAAAATAAATTGGGATGTCGCCATTAAAAACATAATTACAGTTAATATAAAAATCTTTGAATTAAACTTCATTCGACTCATACCTTCTTCTTAAATTATTGTTCTTACAACCTTATTACTCTTACTTATTATGCGAACTGTAGCAAATAAGCCGTATGAGCTTCCAGTATTTCATCAATACATTTTTTAACTCGAAAACGAATGAAAGAGTAGCTCCGATTAAAGCTGGAACCATTTTTCTAAAGAATCTCTCAATTTTGCTGCTATGGTCGTATCAAGAAAAGGTGTACCATTATTTTTTTCATAGCCGTATAGCCGAGAGAAAATGGCAGGAACTACATAATTCCATCATCAAAAGCTGATTGAAGACCGTTTAATTCTACTATTGTTTTATAAACCTCTGGGACATGGCTTCCGATTATGACTTGATGTTAAAATGTCACCGACCTATTTAGCATTACAATGGGACTTTAGTATTTCCCGAAATAATTTTAGGCTTCAATTCTTTTTGTAAATGCCAACGACGCTAATTTCAACTCACCATTCTCAGCTGGCGTATAAACTTCAGTTACAACAAATGTATTAGTTACATCATTGCCTCTAACAACGGCATTCAAATCTAATTTTGTTAAGATAATTTCAGTTGTTCCAAATGTTCTAACTGTGTACTCATAAAAATCAATATTTTTCATATCGATATTTTTAGCTTCCAACACAGCAATTTCCTGCTCGCGAGATAGTGTTCTTGTCATATGGACGAACTCTGCGTTTTCATGAACTAATTCTCTCACCACTTCTACGTTTACGTCCTTCATTGCATTCCAAAGTTTACGTGACATCTCAACTACTTTTTCCATTTTTCACTTCTCCTGATATTGATTATTTTTTGAATCTGCTTTTTTAGATATCTAACACTCTTTCACCGAGCCATTTTACTTTTTCAGGATCACGGTGAGAGAAGAATAGGCTTTCGACTGTATCAAGTTCCTTGATTCGCTCCATCTCACTTTGAGTTAATTCAAAATCAAAGACATCCATATTCTCATCCATACGCTCTTTTCGAACAGTTTTCGGAATAACAACTACCCCTCTTTGAATCAACCAGCGCAGTACTACTTGTCCTACAGACTTTCCGTGCATCTGACCGATTTCAGTTAAAACATCATTAGTGAAAAGATTGTTTTTACCTTCTGCAAATGGTGCCCAAGATTGGATTTGAACATTATTTTCAGCCATGATTGTTGCTGCTTCGATTTGTTGACAGAATGGATGAGTTTCAACTTGGTTTACTGCTGGTACAATTTCGTTATGTATAATCAAATCTACTAAGCGATCTGGTAAGAAGTTGCTAACACCAATTGCTCTGACTTTTCCTTCTTTATATAAATCTTCCATTGCACGCCATGAACCATAAACATCACCGTATGGTTGATGAATCAGATAAAGATCTAAATAATCAAGCTGTAATCTTTCCAATGATTTGTCAAATGCTTTTTTGGTTCTGTCATAACCAGTGTCCTGAACCCATAATTTTGTCGTAATGAACAACTCTTCTCTCGGTACTCCGCTTCGCTTAATTGCACGACCTACAGCTTTTTCATTCATATAAGATGCTGCTGTATCAATTAGACGGTAGCCAGACATAATGGCTTCATAAACAGCTTCCTCACAATCTTGACCTTCTTGAATTTGAAATACTCCGAATCCAAGAATCGGCATTTCTACACCATTATTCAACACAACGTTTTTCATATCGTTCATTTCATCCTCTCGGTTTATTTATTTATTTTCGGATTTGATAACATTGCATCTAAAACGTTTTCCATCACTATCCGATAACTCTATTATGCAATAATTGAAAGCGGATTGGTAGTTCATTTCTACCTAAAACTTGCCTATTTCTCTCTATAAAGAAAGTATTTGTCAAAATGTAGACGTATGTTATAATGCAAACAGGAGGTGACTATAATGTCAGAATTAGATTTATCAGAATTAACTACTTTAATAGAACGTCACACGCATAAAGATGGTACTTTCGAGTCTGCGATTCCATCATTATATTTGGCTCGACGCTCACAGCCAGTCGGCCCATTATACGGAATTCGTAAACCAGCAATCTGCATTGTTACGCAAGGTGACAAAGACATTTCATTTGGAGGAGAAAACCTACATTATGGCCCAGGTGATTACTTGATTTCATCTGTTGATTTGCCAATTACAGGACATGTTAAAAATGCTTCTCAAGACAAACCTTTTCTTTGTCTCAATCTTGAATTTACACCCCAACAGATTCTAGAGGTGCTCGGCAGTGCAGGAGGAAGACAGTCAAACATTGAAAGCCAACACAATCGAGGTATCTTTGTTGATAATCTGGAAAGTCCATTGCTTGATGTTGCGATAAGATTGGTCCGGTTACTTGATACACCTGAGCATATTCCAGTTTTAGCACCTTTGGCAATCAAAGAAATTATTTATCGATTACTACAAGGAGCTCACGGTCATATTTTGGAACAAACTTTGTTAAAATCCAGTGTCAGTTATAAGATAAATGATGCAGTCTCCTTTATCATGGAACACTACATGGAACCCCTGAAAATTGAAGAAGTGGCAGAGGTGGCTAATATGGGAATTTCTACCTTGCACCGCTACTTTAAAGAAGTGACAGGCATGAGCCCCCTTCAGTACCAAAAGCAAATTCGATTGCAAGAAGCGAGAAATTTGCTGATTTTGAAATCAGGTAACGTAACAGAAGTTGCTCTTAAAGTTGGATATGAAAGTACATCACAATTCAGTCGAGAGTACTCACGGATGTTTGGTCGTTCACCAAAAGAAGATATCAAATACCTGAAACAAACAAGTAAGACAGCTTAAATTTATTAAAATACAATAGTACGGGTTATCTACGCACACCGAGATTATGGAAAATTTTTAAAGTGAAAATCAAAAAGAAGCTAACTGAAAAAATTGATTATCAACTTTTCTAGCTGACTTCTCGCCCCTATCACTTCAGATATTTCTTATAGGAGAACATGAATGGAAAATACAATTAGAAAACAAATCTTTGAACTTATTGATCCCAAATATCAAAAATTTTCAGCAGCACTCATACCTAATGTTGATAATGTTTTAGGTGTTAGATTACCTGAACTTCGTAAAATAGCAAAGCAAATTGCAAAAGAAGATTGGCGTACTTATCTGGAAATTACTGAAAGTGACTATTTTGAGGAGATTATGTTGCAAGGCATGGTTATTGGTTATATACAAGCAGATATTGATGAACAATTATCTTATGTGGCTTCTTTCGTACCAAAAATAGATAATTGGTCAGTTTGTGATAGTTTCTGTACAGGACTAAAATTTACCAAGGAACATAGAGAACGCGTATGGGAGTTCTTACAACCGTACTTGTCGTCAAAGAATGAATATGAGGTTCGCTTTGGAGTAGTCATGCTTTTAAACTATTATATTGAAAGTGATTATATTGAGAAAGTACTCTACCTTCTTGATAGCACAAAGCATGATGGATTTTATGCAAAAATGGCAGTTGCCTGGGCTCTATCAATCTGTTATGTGAAATTTCCTGCACTAACATTAGATTACTTAAAATATAGTGAACTGGATAACTTCACTTACAACAAAGCTTTACAAAAAATCACAGAGTCCCATCGTGTAGATATGGATGCTAAAATACTCATTCGTAGTATGAAGCGAAAGTAACCACAAGGTCAAATGAAAAAGAAGAAATTCCAATGAAGATTCACCAAAATTTCTTCTTTATTATCAATTAGGAACAATTACTAATTCTCTGGTTCAGCACATCTGCCTCATAAACGTCTTCAGAGTAATAACGTGAATGTGGATTTTCACCAGCAATTAACATAATTGGACGTGGAGAAATTTCCTTTATATTACTTTGTTAATTTATCAATTTTGATTTCTCCTCGTAGATTTTCAATTGATTCACTTCCAGAAATAGCATGTCCTAATTCATATAAACCGGGGTATGCTCCAAATCTCCTATAATACATCACTACATTCCCCCACGGTTCGAAGTATGCAAGGGTTCCAGCAGGTCCCGCTGCACTAGGAGTATTTATTGTATTCAATCTGTTTGGTGGGTAAAATATTTTTTCATTACTTCCATAGTTTTCTACTTTTAATGATAATGGTAATTGATCGTAAAGTGTTTTTGCAGCCGAACTATCGTTCAATTGAAAAATAACAGTTTGATTACTATTTTGTACTCGAATTTGCATACCTTTTTTCTCTCCTTCTCTAGGTTAAATTGATTTACCCAATTTATATGAGTTTTCTAAATGGATTTCTTCAATTACATGCTTTCCTTCCTCATATTTGGTTCCACCAGCAAGACACATCCCTATATCTTCCCATTCAATAGCCTTAGTAACGAACCTATAGTAGGAAACAGCTTGTTCAAAAGTCCAAAAATTATTATCTCCCGCAGTCATTAGCAGTACACACTCTTTTTTTGGGTATGTATCTTCTTCTGAAATTGCATACAGCCTTTCAATAAAAGCTTTTATTCTTGCAGATAAGGTCCAAAAATATAAAGGAGAAGCGAAAACAATAACATCACTTTTCTCAAATAATGGATATATCTCTTGCATTGAATCTTGTATAACACAAGATTTTCTTTTTCGACAAGCGTTACATCCTTTACACCCTTCAATACTTAAATCACCTAAAAACACCCGTTCTACCTTATTGCCTACTTCTACTGCCCCTTTCATAAACGAATCAGCCAATTGAGCAGTCGTCCCTTTTCTTGTTCCACTCCCTAATACAACTAAAATATTTTTCATGTTCTCTCCTCTTATAACACTTCCCTCTATCAGTGACAGACTAGGAGTTATTGATATGATTTTCCTTCTCGAAAATCTTAGGCCCTTTTATAATTCGATTTATTCCTTCATTAATAAAGAATAGCACTTAACCTTAACTTTAAGTCAACATCAAGTTTCATTTTTTAGGACTGATCCATGAATTTTTTCATAGCGGGAGCAAGGTGGCGTGTTCGTAAATGGACTATGTGAAAGGTGGCAAAAAGCTTCCATTTCAATTAGCGAGGCTGCCCAACCATAGATGTGTGGGGCAGCCTCTAAAAAAATGATTCCTGTTTCTTAGAATCTTGAGACAGAAGTCTTTCTGCCCGTTCATCCAGGATAAATAATAAAGCACCATGGTTATGGGAAATTCTATTTTATCTGAAAATACTAGCAAGTAGTTAATTAGGATATACAACATATCCATGGGCGTGTTTTGCTCATCTCTTAAAAAGAATCAATGTATTTAGATATCACTTGGTAATAAATTGAAAATTTTGTATACTAAATGAATAAAGTTATGTTGATTACGAAAACCTTGCTTAGGTTGTGAAAGCATAGAAAATCTTGAATTTTAGGGGGAAGCGTTATGTTATATGGAAAAAAAGACCAAGAGCAAGAAAATTATTTAGAGCCCGTACTGGGTGCAAGCGCTGAAGACAGTAGTATTCCAAAATATACATTAGGGAGAGATCCTGTTGATCCTCGTGTAGCTTATCGTTTGGTAAAAGATGAGCTGCTAGATGAAGGGAACGCCCGTCAAAATTTAGCAACTTTTTGTCAAACATATATGGAAGATGAGGCTACTCGCATTATGGCGGAAACTTTAGAGAAAAATGCCATTGATAAGTCAGAATACCCAAGAACTGCTGATTTAGAAAGCCGTTGTGTGAATATTTTAGCTGACTTATGGAATGCTCCGAAAGACGAGGAGTACATGGGAACTTCAACAGTGGGTTCTTCTGAAGCCTGTATGCTTGGGGGAATGGCAATGAAGTTTAAATGGCGCAATAATGCTGAAAAATTGGGTTTGGATATAAAAGCGAAGAAACCTAACCTAGTTATTTCTTCTGGTTATCAAGTTTGTTGGGAAAAGTTTTGTGTATATTGGGATGTGGAAATGCGGCTAGTTCCTATGGATGAGGAGCATATGAGCATAAATGTAGAGAAAGTATTAGATTACGTAGATGAATATACAATTGGCATTGTTGGTATTCTCGGAATCACCTATACAGGTAAATTTGATGATATGAAAGCTCTTGATGCGCTAGTAGAAGAATATAACAAACAAACTGACTACAAAGTTTATATTCATGTAGATGGTGCATCAGGTTCTATGTTTGTACCCTTTATCAATCCAGAATTAGAATGGGACTTCCGCTTAAAAAATGTCATCTCCATCAATACTTCAGGTCACAAATACGGACTTGTTTATCCGGGGATTGGCTGGGTAGTATGGCGTGATAAAGAATACTTACCAGAAGAGCTAATTTTTAAGGTTAGTTATCTTGGTGGAGAAATGCCGACAATGGCGATTAATTTCTCACGAAGTGCTAGCCAAATTATCGGTCAATACTACAACTTCATTCGTTATGGATATGAGGGATATCGTACCGTTCATCAAAAAACGAAGGATGTTGCCATGTATTTAGCTAAGGAAGTTGAAAAAACTGGATTATTTGAAATTTACAACGACGGTGAAAATATGCCGATTGTTTGTTATAAGTTGAAAGAAGATGCAGATGTAAAATGGACCTTATATGATTTAGCAGACCGCCTGTTAATGAAAGGTTGGCAAGTACCTGCTTATCCACTTCCAGAGAGTTTACAAAACATTATTATTCAGCGCTTTGTTGTTCGTGCAGACTTTGGACATGGGATGGCAGAGGCCTTCATGGAAGATTTTCATGGTGCTTTAAAAGATTTGGAGAATGCACACATTTTATTTTACGAGAAAGACGAAAAAGGTGTTCATGGCTTTACACATTAATAATACCTTTTTATCAGAACTTTAAGTCCATTTCACGAGAGGACTGTAACTAATTACTCCTAATTTCTCAAAACATATTAATGATTAGCTGTATAACTAATCTCAAAAAGGCAGTTTTTAGTGGCTCAATCATCACTAAAAACTGCCTTCTTTCATCATGAGTAACCATTACGTTGATTTCTTTTCACATTCCACTTTGTTCAGTGACTACCGTGTTCTTTTGTGAACCTTTTTTTAAACTTGAAAGGCCTAACACAACAAGACTACCTACTCCAATCCAAATTAACACAGATGTTGGCTCATTCCAACTTAATTCTTTGCCAAAGAAGAATAAGTCACGAAGACCATCTACCATGAATCTCATTGGGAACCAAGGATGAATCCAATTACTGTAGAAACTTGGCATCATTTCTGGTGCCATTGATAATAAGGGTGCTCCAAAAAATAGGAGGAGAACAAAAATAGGCATTGCTCTTAAACCTAACCATGAAAGAACCGCTAGAATCATCAGCAGAAAGCTAAAACTTGTAATCGACAGAAAAACTGCTGTATCGGAAAAGTTTGGAATATCGAATCCATTCATTCCAGTTTCTATCCAAGTTAAGGCAAATCCTACGATAACAGCAATAACAGCCCCCATTATTACTTGCACGAATATTTTTGTTAGCTTTTCTTTTTTGCTTAATAGTTCTAATTTTCTCATTGACAGATAAAGTAAAACGGCTCCAATTATACTCGCCATCCATAACGGTTGGAAGAAAGAAACTGGCGCTGTTCCTATTAATGAACCTGTTTCATTTACATTCGTAACCGTTTTTGTGATTGGCGCATTCAGAACAGAAGCTTGTTCTATCGTAAGTGTAGCGCCTTGTTCTTGATATCCTTCTATTAGCTGTTGACTCACATTAGCATTGAGAGTATCAACCATCCCAGTTAACATTGTTGTAACCATTGTTGAAACAATAGTATTCATCCCTTGGTTCACATACATTTGAATCTCCGATGAAGAAGGTTTTTCTGTTTGTAATGTAGCTTGTTTCTCACTAAAATCTTTTGGTATGACGATTGCACCGTAATATTCTTGGTTATCCATTCCTACTTTTGCTTCATCAACACTAGAGACTGCACTCCATTTAACAGCAGATTCTTCATCACCTTCAGTTGTAGATGCTGTTTCAATATTTTTAATAATGCCTTCTCCAAAACTTACATGTTCACCATTTGGAAGATTAACCCCTGAATCTTCATTCACAATCGCGATAGGTAAATTTTGGGGTGATTGTTTTGCTGTTGGAAATTGTGTAAGCGCAAAAATAAAGGTAATAATGAAAGCAGCGATAGGCGCCAATAAAAGCATTTTATTATTTAATATTTGTTCAAAAATAAGATTACTACGTTCTTGTGTGTTAAAAACATTAACTTGGTTTTTGGGAACAAAAGAACTTAAATCAAAAGAATTTTCTTCTTTATTAGATGAATTTTTG
>DAIDKD010000107.1 GCA_027451065.1 Bacillaceae bacterium
CTAGAACAAGATAGTGAGTACTTGAGAATAACGGAAGAATGGGAACAGTTGGTAACTAAACAGAAAATAAACCAGAGCCACTGATGATTTCAGCACTAGAGAGCAGCGTTGCTTCATATATCGTTTTATTGCGCTTTTGCATGAAAGATTGAACGACTTCATAACCTACTGCATACCCTGCGCAAAAAGAAAGACCAACAGGTTGGTAGCCTTCATGTTTGGCAATCTCATCACCAAACATGTAGCTGCTTACTTCCGCAAATCCTTTTACATCTAAAGCTTCTCCGATAACATAAATCGAATACTCTAAGTCGTCCTTGTCCATACTAGTCACCCAAGGTCCCAATTGTTCCGTTCCGTACAATTCTTTTGCAAATGACTCTGCTAAACCCTCTATAACAAGATAATCACCAACTGTTACATTCCCATGATCCCAACCAAAATAAGAAAAACGAATATTGTGATGGAACTCATGAGCGATAACGGCAGGGATTCTAGGTAAATTATATTCATTTGGATAAATATTCACAGTAATAAATCCAGGAATACCACCGAACCCTGCGTATCCTTTAGAAAGTTTTAATTTGCATGGATCTGCAACATACAATCCGAACTGTATTTCATCGGCATTTACTTTCAGCCCTGCCTCATTAGTTTTTTCTATACAAGTTTTGAGAGCATTATCTGCTACTGCATAGCTGTTGTTAGCTTTTAAAATAGATACTCCTTCTTGAATTTCTTTGTCTTCAGAAATATTTGCATAGCCTAGCATTTTCGTAGCCATTAAAACGTCATATCCATTCTCTTCTTTTGATTTTATGGGAACATTTAACAAATTCCACATTTCCTTAAATGGAGACATCATCGTATAACGAAAATAATTTTCTCTTTCTTTTATATCCCTTATTGTAAGCAATTCTACGTATTGTTCTAATGTGTCGATTATTTTATATGTTGAATTCATTTGGATCATTCCTTTCATTTTGTATACTTTTCTTGTTCGTAAGTCACGGAACTTACTTCCATGTTATTAGGTTAAGGGATTACGCTACGTGAATGTCAAATGAAAAAATAGAATTGTGGTATGAAGGAAGGAAGTAGGTTGTATTTTTGCTTGGATAGCCGTTTTGTTCGTAAGCTAACATGTTTTTTGATATACTTTGATAAAGTTGCAATAAGAAGGGGAATGCTTTATGAATACGAATACTATACTACTCGCTCTTATTATTTCTTTGTTATTGCTTCATGAAATGGATGCGATACGAACAAAGGAGTGGAAAATGTTTATAATTCTAAAAGATATGACAGATGAAACAGCATATAAAATATTTTTATTTGCTCATTTACCGTTGTATTTTTTGGTTATATTTCTCATTTTACATAATAATTCAAATATATTACTTCCTATCATAATCGATATATTTCTTATCGGTCATGCCATTGTCCATTTTTGTTTTAGAAAAAAGGAGAATAACGGATTTACTTCTCTATATTCAAAAATAATCATTTATGCTTTGGGGATGTTGGCTGTTATTCATTTGTATTTACAATTCAGCTAGCTACTCAATTGATATATATATCAATTGAGTAGCTAGTTATTATTTGACTGGGACAACCATTCTTGTCAGAAAATCACTTGATGAACGCTTCGTATCATTTAGGTAGTAGTAATATATTTTATTTTTGACCTCATGATGATTTTTTTCAATCCAAGCAAATATTTCTTCAAGTGTCGGATCTTGTTTTTCATATGGACCTAAATCAATTGCGGAAACTACCTTTTGGGAAGGGAGAATAGTTGCTTTGATTTCGTCTATACCATCGACATACTTTGCTACTGGGAACCCAACTTCTACATCCAGATTTTCTAAATCGGTATTGTGGAAACAAACAAATGGTTCGCCACCTAAAAGTATATCTATCTGATTTAAATAGTCTATGATTTTGCTATATGCCTGTTCGCAAAATCCTTCAAAATCTTTCATAAAGTCAATGGTTGTACGAATTGTCAGTACATGTTGTTCAGGTTGTTCCGTTAGTGTAATAGTGGATATTCTTGTCATGATAAACTCCTCCAATTTATTTCTTTTTAACTCTTCTACGGATAGCAATACATTGGTGCTTCTCATTCTTCTGTTGGAATAGGGATAACCCATACTTCCATATAAGTTGCCTCTGATGTAGTTTTATAATATTTTTCAATAGAAACAGGTTGTGTTACTAACTTTCGTGAATGAAGCCATGTTCCAAATAAATATTTCATAGCTTTACCAAGTGCTGAAGTAGTAAGCTCAACAAAATTTTCAGCTTCAATGCAACATACAATATATTCGGTAGCAGGCAACTCCCAAGTGGTATATTTTCTTGCAACTGAAGTAGCAGATACAGCTTCTCCTCCTACAAAATAGGTAAAAGTTCCGTCGTTTGTTCCGCTCATCATGGATGCACCTAATTCAATACCATCTGGCATAAGGTTAGGGATATTTGGTTTTATATCGTGAAATAAATCCCATAATTGTCCAGGAGTATCAATCCCAGTAGATTCGCCTAGAGTTGCATGTGAAAAAGGTACTTGGCGAGAAAGACCTATAAAGATTTCAGATCTGTCGAGTGTTTTTCGAGTGATTTCTAGCACAATATTCTCAGTAATCAACGGTACATTTTCTTCAACCATTGTGTAATTCAATAATAATTCGGGCTTAATTACTTGATTGAGATGAATAGGGTTCGTGCGATATTCCTTGGGTGTAATGGAAAATGCACTCTTGAATGCTTTTGTAAAGCTCTCATGGCTGTTAAAACCATTTTCAATGGCAACATCTAAGATACGTACATCTTTGTTTTGTAGCATGGCACATGATCGTGCTAGTCGCCGCATTTTTATATAGTCACTTACTGGCCTGTTCACTAAGCGGGTAAACAACCTTTGAAAATAGAAGGGTGACAAGTCAACAATCATAGCTAGAGTTTCCGGTGTGATTTTTTCTGATAGATTCTCTTCAATATAGTCTACTGCTTTTTGGATTGCCCCCCATGCGTGCATATTGAACACCACCTGATATGATTTATATGTATATTTTAACACAAACCAAAATCCTCGACTTGTCTCTCCATGCTCTTTGAATGATATTTTATTTGTTCATTCATTCGCTTTGCTAAGGAGTAACATTGTTTTAAACTACATGTATGCCGTTCGTCTTTTATATAAATATTTTATAATTGACATGTCATCCTTTATAATGTATATATACCATGCCGAAGAGAATCTTTATGAAAAATCTGGTTTTACTGTTTCATAACGCATAATTTGTTTTTGCATTTAGCTCACGTACAGCATCCTGCTTAGTCAGGATGAAATACGCTAATTTATGTAGTGATTGACAATGATATATTACGATGGAATGATATATTCATCTGAAGAAGGGGATGAACGTCTTGGTCGAATATTTGCAATTTGCTTCTCGAAATGAATTCAGAAACTGGCTAAAAGATAATTGCATGTCAAGCGGTGGTGTTTGGCTGTTATTTGGTAAATCGGGTGGACCAACGACAGTGAAGGCGAATGAGGCGCTTGAAGAAGCCCTTTGCTTCGGTTGGATTGATGGACAAATGAAGCGCATTGACGATAAAACTTATATGAAGTATTTCTCGATACGAAGGAAAAATAGTAAGTGGTCGGATAAAAATAAGGCAATAGCCGAAAGACTTGAAAAGCAAGGGAAAATGACTGATTATGGTAGGGTGAAAATAGAGGAAGCCAAGAAAAGTGGTCAATGGGATACTCCTAATCCTTCTGTTATTACAGATGATCAAATAGCATTTTTATCCGATTTATTGAAAGAGAAGGAACCGGCCTACACAAATTTTCAAGCCATGTCTCTATCTGTAAAAAAGACATATACACGGGCATATTTTGATGCTAAAACAGAGACTGGCCGTTTGAAACGCCTAATATGGATAATTGAACGATTAGATAAAAACCTAAAACCAATGTAGATAGTGTTACGAGAGCAAAGAAGAAACGCTCATAATTTTCTAATGAGCGTTTCTTCTTTCTTATTGAGAAATTATTATGACTATCATACTAATTTTTTTGCCATGATACTTGACTGTCATAGTAATATGATATATAATTTAATTAAATAATAAAGGATTGATGATAGTCAGAAGTTTAAGGAGGTGGAGTGAATGATTTCATCTGATTTGTTGCGTGGGCATACAGACACCATTGTATTGGGAGTGTTGCTTGATGGAGATAAATACGGATTTGAAATTTACAAAACGATTTTGGAAAAAACAAATGAACAGTATGAATTAAAAGAGCCAACCCTTTATTCTAGTTACAAACGCTTGGAAAAAGGTGGATATATTACATCTTACTGGGGGGATGAAACAAAAGGGGCACGACGGAAATATTATCACATCACCGCAGAAGGTCATGAACTGTATCAAAAAAATAAGGAAGATTGGGTAGCGACACGACAAGTACTCAATCTGCTACTTGACGAGGAGGAGTAACCATGAATGTTCAACAGTATGTAGATAAATTATTTGCAGGCTACGAAAGCAATGCAGACATGGAGGATTTTAAGGAAGAGCTTTGTAGCAATCTCCAAGAGCGAATCAAATATATGGAGAAAAAGGGGATGGATTCAAAGGAAGCTTTTAAAAAGGCAACAGATGAATTAGGTGATATTACTGAAATTGCCAATCAAATCAGTAATGAAAAACGAAAGGAGTACATCGAAAATATGTATATGAAAACGAAAAATTATCTTGATGTACCACATATTATCGGTTATCTGTTAGCAGGTGGATTATTAGCTATTGGGATTATCTTTACATTACTAGCTTTTTTGAGAACTGGTGACCCAGTAGCTGGACTTGGATCGTTGATTCCATTTTTTATCTTACCTGTATGTGCCTTTGTATTTCTTGGTTTAACACAAGAAACAGCCAGAAATTTCCCTATGCCGTGGAAACGGGCACTTGTTTATGTAGCGGCAGTAGCCGTTATCTTGTTCGGAGTTGTTATCTTTGCGCTAACATTTTTTGTAGGGGAGTTAGGGTTAGAAGAAGCGCTTGGTACATTGATTCCTTTCGTGATACCAGGTTCATTGTTAATGGCGTTCCTTGTTTTAACAGAAAAAAACCGTAAAAAACCATGGGTTATCGAGCAGGAAGTAAATTGGGCTGCGCAAGTAGGTGACCAATTTTCCGATCCCCATACAGCAACAAAATTCGGCTTGTTTTCAGGGGCATTGTGGATTTTTGCTATCGCCTTATTTATCACATTTGGATTCCTTTTCAGCTTTGCCTACTCATGGTTAGTGTTTGTATTTGCTGTTGCTGCTCAATTGCTAGTTCAGGCATTTATGATGTCGAAGAAATAGCATGACCTTTTGAAAACCTCTGCCCAAAAGAATACCTCGGAAGAAAAGCGAGATTTTTTTTCTTCTGAGGTATTTGGAAGAAAGGAGATGGCATGATAAGTGAATACGAACCAACCCTTTCTAAAAATATTGTTTCGTTCTATAGCGATAATAGGGGTTATCCTAACAATTATCTTTTGTATATATGGATATAGACTTGGGATTTTTCATTCAACTGACATGCTGGCTCTTTTCATTTCAGAAATTGGGTATTTTGGTGCAGTTGTTTTTATTATCATACAAATTGTCCAAGTAGTTATCCCGATTGTTCCCGGTGGAATTAGTCTTGCAGCTGGAGTGATTATTTTTGGCCCAGTACATGGTTTTTTATACAATTATATCGGGATTGTGATTGGTTCTATCATAAACTTTTTATTAGCACGTCGATTCGGAAAATCATTTATTCAAAGTGTCATTTCAAAAAGAACTTACGAAAAGTATATTGGTTGGCTTGATAAAGGAGCTCGCTTCGATAGGTTATTTGCAATAGCGATTTTGCTGCCGGTGGCACCAGATGATTATCTTTGTATGTTAGCTGGTTTGACGAAAATGACATTAAAAAAGTTCATCATGATTATTCTTTTATGCAAACCACTTTCCATTCTAGCATACAGCTTTAGTCTCGTAGCAATGATAGAATGGCTGACAAATATGTTGAAATAGGAGTAATGGTATTATTTGTCAAATAATTCTGGTGTGATTTCAATATCTTTAGATACAATTACTTTTATCTAAAATAGATTGTGAGTTTTATCACAGATGGGAGAAAAAATTACATTCAAGGGGGGATTTGTGATGGATTATATTTTGCAAACACAGGGGTTAACCAAAGTATACGGAAAGGTCAAGGCGCTCGATAATCTGAATATGAATGTCCCGCAAGGAAGTATTTACGGATTTGTCGGAAGAAACGGTTCCGGCAAGACCACTTTGATGCGAGTCGTGGCAGGCTTGATTTTTCAAAGTAGCGGAGAATACAGCCTCTATTTTGATAAATATGGCTGTCGTATACGGTTTTTCAACGCTTATCTCAACGGTGGAAATGTTCGCATTTTCAGAAACCTTAAAGCAGATAGTGGATGCAGTCAAGCTCAATTTTTATATAGGGCAGCTTACGCTCATTTTTGCGGACAGCTCGTTCAATTATTTTTTTCATGTACTCGTATCGGGTATTGTCACTATTATTCTTGTCAATTGGATTGGTTGTGCTGTGTTTAAACGGAGTGATATGAAGTGATGTTGTACAAGGGAATTTTAACATAATAAATGGTGCCCACCTCCAAAGTCATTGAAAATGATTTGGAGGTGGGCACCATTTATTTTAGACTTTTTCAAAAGCTCCATCATTCTGCTGTTTCGTGTGCTTTGTTAACATGAACAGTACCAAAAGGATGGTTAGGTGGAGCATATATGGAATAGAGTTTCAGCGGAATGTTGCCTGTATTGATTAGATTATGCCATGTTCCAGCAGGTATCACTATTGCAGAATCATCATAGACATTTCTTTTGAAATCTAAATGATCTTTACTTTTACCCATTTGTACAATTCCTTGACCTTGTTCGATACGTAAAAATTGATCAACGTCAGGATGTATTTCTAAGCCGATATCCTCACCAACATTGAGACTCATCAAAGTAACTTGTAGATGTGTTCCAGTCCATAAACTAGTACGGTAGGTATTATTTTGTTTCGTTGCTTTGTTGATATCAATGACAAATGGTTTGGCACCATAATCTGTTAGAAAAATACTTTCATCATTGTGAGAAGAACGGAACGCGTCAAATCTGTTTGCATACTCTATTGCCCAATAATTAGGGGGGATTTTATAATTGTACATCGGTACATTTGTATAATAAGGGTATTGAAATGGATACATATGAGGAATATAATACATTTTTCTCCCTCCCTTCACAATCTATAGAGCTATCATATGCAGTTAGATTCAAGATGGCTAACCGTTGATAATCTGTCCACCATTCACATGGATGATTTGTCCCGAAACATAGGAAGAATCTTGAGAAGCTAGATACACATAAGCAGGCGCTACTTCGAAAGGCTGTCCAGGTCTTGTCATCGGTGTGTCTGATCCGAAAGTAGCCACATCTTTTGCTGGAAAACTAGATGGAATCAATGGTGTCCAAATTGGTCCAGGTGCGACTCCGTTGACACGAATTCCTTTATCGACTAAAGACATGGCAAGAGAACGTGTGAAAGTTACGATAGCCCCTTTTGTTGAAGAATAATCTATTAATTTTTCATTGCCTTGGTATGCTGTAATTGAAGCAGTGTTAATAATGGTATCTCCTTGCTTCAAGTGAGGCAGGGCTGCTTTTGTTACATAAAAATAGGAAAAAATATTTGTTTCGAATGTACGCAACAGCTGCTCTTCAGTGATATATTCAATTCCTTGTTGTTCTGTTTGCTCTGCCGCGTTGTTAACGACAATATCAATCTTACCCAACGTATCCACCGCTTGTCTGATAAAGTTTTTACAAATGTCTTCTTTACCTATATCCCCAGAAAACAGAAGGCATTTCGCCCCATAACTTTCTATTATTTTTTTCGTTGCTTCTGCATCTTCGTGTTCATCTAGGTAGCCAATGGCAACATCAGCGCCTTCTTTTGCAAAAGCAATGGCAACGGCTTTCCCAATCCCACTGTCTCCTCCGGTAATAATTGCTGTTTTTCCCTTTAATTTATCGGCGCCTTGATAGTTTTTATTATCGGTAATGGGAATGGGGTTCATTACGTGCTCGATTCCTGGTTGTTGATTTTGGTGTTGTTGTGATTGTATCATTTTTTTCGGTTGCTGTTTCATATGAATCAGTCCTTTGCAAAGTATAATTACATATATTTTGTACCATAACCACAAGAATATTCTATTCGTTCCTCTGTATGAGTTGTTTCCATTATGTTTGAGTAAGGGGGGGAATATGTTTGAGGAATCTTTTCAAAAATAGGCCACTACACCCATTTTGTTCGTAAGTTGATGTATTTTTTGATATAATTCAACCAAACAGAAATACATTATTTCAAGGGGGAAATGTTATGAACGAACTGAAGGAAAAAATATTAAGCGAGCAAGATTATGATTTATTGAAATTGACGAATAAAACAGTAAGGATGGGCCTGATTTGTGCTGTGGGAGTAGGGATTCTTGCGGTAACTTCAAAAATCAATGTAAAAGTTTCGGTAGTAGCGAATGATGCAGATGCAGGCGTGAAGGCAGAGAGAAAAAGAATTGTAGATAACTTAAGGGAAAATTCTTATTCTGATGAAGAAATAGCTGAATTATTACATATATCATTGAATGATGTGGAGGTTATCTCAGAATAATAGATTACGTAAGATAGTGAGACTGACTAGCTTATAAGCATGAATTGTTTATTGGCTGGTCAGTTTTGTTATAAAACATAGAATAATGTGTAGGAGAGCTATTTATAGTTCACTACGTACAAACTTAGCGAAAGAGAAGAGGGGATGAGCAATGAACACAGAAGTAGTCCGGAAAATTGATAAACTTTTTGACAAAACAACAAGTTCAAATCAAATTCATGAAGCAATCTTATTTGTTGAAAGTATGAATGGAGATTTTTCATATAACAGAGGATGCGGGGACAGGGAATTAGATTCCTTTATGACTATGGCAAGTATTACAAAATTATTTACAACTACCTGTATTTTAATTCTGTTGGAACAAGAGCGATTGTCCCTCAATGATAAAATAGCAAATTATTTTGAAGAAGACGTATTAAGTGGTCTTCATATATTTAATGGGAAAGAATATTCCTATGAATTAACTATTTCAGATTTATTATTTCAAACAAGTGGGTTTCCTGAGATGTTTGAAGAAGGAAAAGACAGTGCTAAAAATACTTTTATCAAAAATGATGTATATATTAATTTTGAGGATAGTCTTGCTTGGACAAAAAAACATAAACCACATTTTGCCCCGGGAACTGCAAAAAAGGCTCACTATGCCGATATTAATTTTGATATTCTTGGAGAAATAATAACAAAAATTACCAAACTACCATTGGAAGAAGTATACAAACAGTTTATTTTTGACCCACTAAATTTGAAGAAAACATATCTTCCAACTAGTGATAATGATGTTATCCCGAATGTTTATTATAAAAATGAATCGCTATATCGTCCAAAAGCTATCATGTCCAGTCGGGCAAGTGGCGGATGTATTACAACGGCAAGAGAGTTAATGATGTTTTTGAAGGCTTTTTTTGGTGGTGATCTATTTCATAAAGAGGTTTTTGATAAATTATCTACATATCACAAACTCCAAATTTCTAAAGGTCCCATCTACTATGGAGGTGGCTATATGCAAATACCATTGGACGGGTTAACAACTCTATTCCAAGGGAAAGGTGAACTGCTTGGACATTCAGGTTCAACAGGATCTTTCGCATTTTACTATCCTGATAAAGATTTGTTTTTTGTTGGAGATATGAACCAAATGAGCAGTCCTGCGTTACCAATTAGATTGGTAATGAAACTTGCAATGCTGATAGGGTGATATGTGAAGGCACATAAGTAATCACGGTTTTTAAAAGTGAAGAGTGATAGAAAATGTTAACTAGAATACTTTGGAGGTACATTAGATGATTTTTA
>DAIDKD010000108.1 GCA_027451065.1 Bacillaceae bacterium
TCCAATAATCATTTCGCTAACTAGTTTTGTAGCTTGTTCTTCTGTAAGTACTGTTTTCTCAACAGCAGCATGAATATACTGTTGAAGCAAATAACTGAAAAACGCAGGACCACAGCTGGTAATATCCGAAGAAATGCGTGTCGCTTCATTGCTTATTAATAACGGGAATGATATATGCCCTAACAATGCGATAAGCTCCTCTTTCCAGTGTTGACTGCAAGAATTTCCAAATGTTACAAGGGAGACACCGCCGAGTGCTTGATTCGTAATGCTAGGGATGACTCGGGCTACTTGGCAAGAGATAACGGATTCTATTTGTTCGACCCGAATTGGACTAGTAATGGAAACAAAGCATTTATCATCCGAAAATTTCTCTTTATATTTTTGGAGAAATGGATAAATTTGAAATGGCTTGATACAAAGAAAAATTAAATCTGCCTCTTGAATCAATACATCCGTAGAGTAGCAAACATGGATGTCAGCATACTGTTTTTTGATTCGAAGCGCTTTTTGAATTGTTCGATTCGTAATGAAAATATGTGAAGAGGCTAATGCCTGCGAACTGATAAAAGCATCGATTAGTACTTTCCCCATATTACCAGTGCCGATTATGCCTACTTTCATGAAAGAAACCTCCTTGTCGTGCTTCTCCTAAAGATTATGTATAAGATGAATAAATTATGAGTGAAAGGAGGTGTTTGCCGATGCAAGAAAAAATAATGCGATATAAATATTATTTATTAGGTGCTACTGTTCTACTCATTATCTTTACTTATCAATTGTGGAGCAATCAGCAACAAGAGGAAGCATCTATATTTATTGAGGAACCAGAGGAAGAGACTGCGACTGTAGAAGAAATAAGTGTAGAGGAAACCGAAGTGATGGTAGATGTAAAAGGTGCTGTAAAAGAAACTGGTGTTTATCAATTGCAAAAAGGACAGAGGGTGCAGGATGCTATTCTGAAGGCAGGGGGTTTTTTAGAAAATGCTGATGAAAAACAAATAAATTTGGCACAACTGCTAGAAGATGAAATGGTTATTTACGTGCCGGTAATAGGGGAAGAGGGATTTGAGGGAATTGCAAGTTCACAAGAGCAAGCGCAAGAAGGAAAAGTAAATATTAACACTGCTACTAGTGAAGAATTGCAAACGATTTCTGGAATAGGACCTTCTAAGGCAGAAGCGATTGTTCGGTATCGGGAGGAGAACGGATTATTTCAAAAGATTGAGGATATTACCAATGTAAGCGGCATTGGTGAAAAAACCTTTGAAAACTTGAGAGACAAAATTAGTGTTTAGTTATCAGGGGTTGATGATTTGAAGGGAGTAGGCTACACTGTATAGAGAATAGTGAAACTTGGAGGTTGTAATTGAATGGATCGTATTTCTTGGGATCAGTATTTTATGGCGCAAGCCCATTTATTATCATTGCGTAGTACATGTACAAGGTTAACTGTTGGTGCTACGATTGTTCGAGAAAACCGAGTGATTGCGGGCGGATATAACGGTTCAGTTAAGGGAGGAACCCATTGTATTGATGAGGGCTGTTATGTAGTAGACAACCATTGTATTCGAACAATTCATGCGGAGATGAATGCTATTTTACAATGTGCTCACTTCGGTGTGAAAACAGAAGGAGCAGAAATATATGTGACACATTTCCCTTGTATCAATTGCTGCAAGGCAATTATTCAGGCAGGAATTAGGAGTGTTTACTATGCGGAGGACTATAAAAATCATCCATACGCAATTGAACTATTTAAGGAAACCGGGGTAAAGACAAAACATGTTCCTCTTAATATTGAACGGATAAAGGAGCTTTTCTAAAATAAATTTGGGATGTGAAGAATGTGCAAAAATGAACCATCCCTCACATCCTAAATCTAGCTGAGGGGAGGAGTGGATTTTTTGAAAGGTAGGTACTTTTATTTAGCAATTTCGCTTGCATTAGGGATTACAACAATGCTTTTTCAGTTTCATTTCTTTATCATCTTATTATTGGGAGGGTATCTTGTATATCTTTTCCTTATCCATTCTAAAAAATTAGCGGGTATCTGCTTCATTGCCATATGTATAGGTGCAGTTTTCGCAACAGTACACGATTCAAATAATCGAACGACCATATCACCCCAAGAAACATCTTTTGTTGGAATTGTTCATTCTACTCCTGTTGTAGATGGAGATAGCCTTCAATTCTTCTTTTTAATAGATAATGAAAAACTGCAAGTCTCTTATGTGTTGGAGACAGAGAAGGAGAAGGAGCAACTGAAGTTTCTAAAGGTAGGGGCATATGTGAAGATATATGGTACACTAGAAGAACCACCTGAATCTCGAAATAACCATCAGTTTGATTACAAAGAATATTTATATAAACAACACATCCATTATATCCTCAAAGGAAATAAAATTATTGCCACGAATCATACTTCCAATCATCCATATTATACTTTACTGAGATTCAGACAAGATCAACTTCAGTATATTCAAGCTCATTTTCCAGAAGAGACCATTCCTTTCGTTGAATCATTAATTTTTGGGAGCAGAAATCAATTTTCTCCAGATGTTCAAGAGTGGTATCAAAAACTAGGAATTGTACATTTACTGGCTATTTCAGGCTCACACATCTCATTAATTATTGGAGCGGGTTATTATCTTTTGTTAAGAGTAGGGTTAACAAAAGAAAAGGCCACATTTGTCCTCTTATTTCTTATACCTGTTTACATGATTTTAGCTGGGGGCTCAGCGTCTGTTATCCGCGCTTCCTCTGTGGCGATTATAGTACTTTTGGCATTTTTTACCGAAAGTAAAATATTAGCTGTTGATATACTAAGTGTTGTCTTTATTTTGATGCTATTCATTAATCCGTATTTTCTAAGTGAGGCAGGCTTTCTTCTATCATTTACAACAAGTTTTACCTTGATAGTTTCCTCGTCTTATCTATCGTCGTTTCCCTCTGGATTCATGTCTATTATTGTGACGATTGTTGCTCAACTATCGTCTCTCCCTATTGTATTATTTTACTATTATGAAATATCTCTCTATAGTGTGCTATTAAACGCTCTATTTGTTCCATTTATTTTATTTCTCATTTTACCTCTTTGTATTGTTTCTTTACTCCTTCATATTTTGTTCCCTCCTGTTGGGATGATTGTTATATATATCCTCGAACAACTTATCATTTTTTCCAATAATGTACTTTCTTTTTTCGCAGAGCTTCCCGTCGCTACTATCATATTCGGAAAGCCGTCATACTTATGGATATTAGGTTATTACCTTACTTTGATTGTTTTTTACATTAGGATAGAGAGAAGAAAGAGTATCAAATTACTATCATTCGGCCTTTTGGCACTTCTGATTTTTCAATGGGCAGATACAGATCCTTCCATAAAAGTAACATTTATTGATGTTGGTCAAGGGGATTGTATGCTAATTCAGCTTGCAAAGGAAGTGTACATAGTTGATACTGGTGGAACTATCGCATTCCCAAAGCAAAGCTGGCAGCAGAAAAAGAAAGAATATGATGTAGGAAGAGATGTAGTTGTAAGTTATTTAAAGTCACAAGGAATTAGTAATATTGACAAATTGATTCTTACCCATGGTGATACAGATCATATAGGGGGAGCCGTGGCGATTTTGAAAGAAATCAAAGTAAAAGAAGTAGTCGTAGGAAAGAAATCAGAGCATACATCGTTGGAAGAACGGGTAATGAAGGAAGCCAGAAAACAAGGGGCTAAAATTACTACTGTAACTGCTGGAGACAGCTGGATAGCAGATAATCATAAGTTTTCTATTCTCTCCCCCTATGGAGATGAACAAGAAGAAAATGACCGTTCCATTGTATTGTATACAGTAATTGGTGAATATAGGTGGTTATTTACAGGTGATTTGGAAGAAGGAGGTGAGCAGCGTTTGATGGCCAACTACCCTGACTTAGAAACAGACGTATTAAAACTAGGTCACCACGGAAGCAAAACATCATCAACGGAAGCATTCCTTGAAAAAATAAATCCGAAGATAGCGGTTATTTCTGCTGGGAAGAATAATCGCTACAATCATCCACACCAAGAGGTAATGGAAAGGTTGCAGCAAATCTTTGTATTACGGACAGATAAGCAAGGGATGATCACTTATCAATATTTACGTGGACAGGGTACATTTCATGTGCATATTCCATATGATGAATGAAAAGAAGATGTAGGCATCTGAAAAAAGGGAAAAGGTCCCTTTTTAGACAGCCTGCTGAAAGAACAGGATAATTCAAGTATGATGTTGGTAGAAAAATCATCCCTTTAGTGCATGATAACTTGAATGGTTGTTGCAATAATAAATAGGAAAAAGAAAAATCCAAATGAAACACCGAAACCAATGATAGAGTCTACTGCATCATTGCGCGTGCATTGAACATTTTTTTCAAACTCGTTCATATAGACACATCCTTTCAGAGAATGGAAAAACAGAGACTATTGTGCTTTTAGTCTAACTGAATAGTCAACAAAAAGCCACTCGTAAGTTTGTGATTTTTATCCCGCATTAATGGGCAGTAAGACTCCGACCTCAAGATTCTGAAAAATAAAAAAAGATAGATAGGAGATAACCTCCAGTAAAATCCCGATTGGTTCAACTAATTTTCAGTGGGGGATGAAAGGAAACCCCTACTGAAAAAAGTTTCACTTTATCTTCCTTTACTTACTAATTATATTTTCAAGTGGAATGTTCACAATAATAATTGGATAAAAAATTATTGCTTCTTCCGTTTATTGATGGAGCACCTAGGATTCATCAATAAACGTTTATATAGAATACAGGTTGTCTGGCATCAACCATGTAGGTGCCAGGCAACCTGCTAAATTACATATTTCTAAGCAGAGCAATTCATTTATTGGGCATGATATGATTTCCTTGACTTCTCCTTCTTTCGTGTAATTTTAAATGAATGATATTGAAAAATGTTACTTGCGAATACGATTTGATACAGGTAGTATTGAATGTAGTAAATAATACAGAAAAGGGTCGGAGAGATAATATGAGTATACATAGTGATATGAAGAAGGGAATCTTTTCTCCTGTTTATTTAATGTATGGAGGGGAATCCTTTTTCATTGATGAGACAATTCAGTTAATAATAAAACAAGCTGTTGATGAAAAAGATATAGAGTTCAATGTGTCTATGTATGAGGCAGAAGAAGTGTCAATAGATGGGGCACTAGAGGATGCAACGACCCCTCCTTTCTTCGGTGAGCGGAAAGTAGTGATTGTTCGTTCGGCATCATTTTTAACAGGGCAAAAGGCAAAAATAGAGCAAAACATCAAGGGGCTGGAAAAGTATATTGAATCTCCTTCACCATTTACGATTTTCATTGTTGTGGCACCATATGAAAAATTAGATGAGCGAAAGAAAATAACGAAATTACTGAAGAAGCAAGCGGTCGTTGAGTCACAAACCCTTGATGAAAATAAAATGAAGCAGTGGATTTTGAATAAAGCGCAGGAAAGTGGAATAACCATAACGGAACAGGCAGTTCAATTGCTAATAGAGCTAATAGGGATGAATGTTACTGTCTTGTCTAATGAGATGGAGAAACTAGCGGTATTTGCTGGGGAACAAGGAACGATAACTGATGATATTGTCATGCTCCTTGTACCGAAATCAGCAGAGCAGAATGTTTTTATGTTAGTGGAAAATGTAATTTCCAGAAATATTCCAAAGGCTTTAGAGATACTGGATGAGCTTCTATATAGACAAGAGGAGCCTATTAAAATCTTAGGATTATTAGCCTCACAATTTCGTTTATTATATCAAGTGAAGGAATATATGCAAGTAGGCTACACCCAGCAGCAAATTGCTTCTAGAGTTGGTGTTCATCCCTATCGTGTAAAATTGGCGGGGCAAAAGGTACGTGGATTCTCTTTGGAAGAACTGTATCAAATTATGGAAGAATTGGCAGAGGCCGATTATAAAATGAAGACTAGTGGATTAGATAAAAAATTGGTTCTAGAGTTTTTCATCATGAAGCGGAAGATGTAAGGGTAACTAGATGAGGTTGTAAGAAATGAACAGACGACAATCATTTCTTGCAGCCTCGTTTTGTTGTGGCACGTTCATAGATAGAGTGATAATTTCCAGTAAGGGTTTTCTTTCAACCCTTACTGGAAATTATCGAAAAATTTGTAAAAAACATTTTATGATTATAAAATAAAATTATATATTTGAAAAATAAAGGTTACCGTAGAAGCTGAACTTTTGACCATTCCTTACAACTTAAGAAGAGGTGGATAAAATGATAAGAGTAGATTCATTTCCAACCGATGAATATGAAAATATGAAACTTCGTCCAGGGAAGGTACTTCCTTTTGGAGCAACTGTTGTACATGGTGGCATTAACTTCAGTGTTTTTTCCCTTCATGCTACCTCTTGCAAGCTGGCATTGTTTCATAAACATGAAAAAGAACCATTTGTTATTATTCCTTTCTTTGAAGAATTTCGAATCGGTCACGTATTTGCTATGGTTGTATTTGATATTGATTATGAGGAAGTGGAATACGGATTTATTTTTGATGGACCGGATGATTTTTTTGAAGGGCATAGGTTCGATTCTACAAAAATATTATTAGATCCTTATGCAAAAATTATCTCTGGTAGGGATGTGTGGGGGGAAGTTTCTAGCCTTAATCAAGAGCCTTATCCTTATCGTAGTCGGATACTTTTAGATGATTTCGATTGGCAAGGGGATAAACCCCTTGAAATTCCGATGTCTGATTTAGTTATTTATGAAATGCATGTACGTGGGTTAACAGCTCACCCATCAGCAAAGGTAAATCATCCTGGAACCTTTACAGGGGTGCGGGAGAAAATATCTTATTTCAAAAAATTAGGCATTAATTGTGTTGAATTTCTTCCAATATTTGAATTTGATGAATTTGAAAATGGGAACGAATGTCCTGATGGAAAGACGAGATTGCTAAACTACTGGGGATATAGTACTGTTGGATTCTTTGCTCCGAAAGCGGGGTTTGCTGCAACAGGATGCTACGGCATGCAAGTAGATGAATTGAAAACACTCATTCGTGACCTTCATCAGAACGGTATCGAAGTTATTTTAGATGTGGTTTTTAATCACACAGCTGAAGGAAATGATAAGGGACCATATATATCTTTTCGAGGTATTGATAATAAAACTTACTATATGTTGACACCAGATGGCAGATATTATAATTTCAGCGGATGTGGGAATACGTTAAACTGTAACAATCCTATCGTACGTAATATGATTCTGGATTGTCTAAGATACTGGGCATCAGAGTATCATATTGACGGTTTTCGATTTGATTTGGCAAGTATTTTAGGGCGTGATCAAAATGGGGATCCCATTGAAAATCCACCCCTGTTGGAAGCACTGGCATTCGATCCAATTTTAGGTAAATGTAAGCTAATTGCTGAAGCCTGGGATGCAGGTGGCTTATATCAAGTAGGCTCCTTCCCATCATGGGGGCGTTGGTCTGAGTGGAATGGTAGATATAGGGATGACGTTCGACAGTTTTTAAAAGGAGAGCCGGGAAAAACATGGTTTATTGCCCAAAGTATGGAAGGCTCACCTCATATATATTCAGCTAAGTATCGGGGCACTTGTGCTTCTGTAAACTTTATCACTTGCCATGATGGTTTTACGATGATGGACTTGTTTTCGTATAATCAGAAAGATAATTTTTTAAATGGTGAGAACAACAACGACGGCTCTAATGATAATCACAGCTGGGATTGTTGCCTACCAGGTTTTGCTGAAGAGGAGATTGTTGTCTTACGGAAAAAAATGATAAAAAATGCAATGACTATCTTACTGTTAAGTCATGGAGTACCGATGCTGCTAGCCGGTGATGAATTCGGTAATTCTCAAGGTGGCAACAATAATCCATATTGTCAAGATAATGAAATTTCGTGGCTTAATTGGGACGATTTAGAGAAAAACCAAGATACTTTTCAGTACGTATCAGCATTAATAAAATTACGAAAGAGACATCCTTGTTTAAGAAGTCCAAAAAAGCCTCGGCATGTAACAAAAAATGGTTATCCCCCTGTTTCATATCATGGTGTGAAGCAGTGGTATGCAGACTTCTCTGGAAATTTACTAGGCATTCTTTTTGCAGGGGATGATGATTTTGTATACGCAGGCCTGAATATGCATGAGAAAGGATACGACATGAGGTTACCAAACTTACCGAAAGGATTCTGTTGGAGTCTATATCTCGCTTCAGATGATAGTATCCAGTACGATGATAGTAATGAAATTCATATTGCTTCTCGTTCCGTAGTTGTTCTGGTATCGGAAAATAAAGAAGTGTAAAGATCGGAAAACAATGTGAGGTGGGATAAGTTGTTTTCACAAAATAAAATATTCGTCGCTAATATGGAAAATGTACCCGATATGGTGGACTATATAGCTAAAATTGTTGAGAGCTTTGCTCCGAGGGTTGTATTTGAAACAATTCTTGCTAGTGAAGAGATACTTGTAAACATTGTAAGTTATGCTTATCCTAATGGGGATGGACAACTTGCAATAGCTTGGGAAGATGATGTTGACCATCATAAATTTAAATTAAAATTTGAAGATGCTGGAATTCCTTTTAATCCTCTTCGTTATAAGGAGCACAATGTAAGTTCGTCTCTTGAAGAGATGAAGATTGGTGGACTTGGAATTCTCATTATTTGTAAGCTTTCGAATGAAATACAATATACGTACGTAGATGGAAAAAACAGATTAATCATTACAAAAGAATATTAGAGGAGGTGGGTTATGAGGAAACTTAAAATCCGTAATAAAATACTGTTCGTTGTATTGTTGTTATCAGTAGGGTCTATGCTCAGTATATCACTTCTTGCTTATTATTCCATGACAAGGTTTAACAATAGTGCGAATCAAGCGTATCGTTTTTTAATAGAAGAAGCGAATCATTCTAGTCAGGAGGCGCTTGAGACCAATGCAAGTGAATTTTTGAAAAATATTGCTAAAGATCGGACAGAGATATTTGAAGATTATTTTGAAATGATAAATATTACATTAATGAAATATAAGGACTACATTGAACATGTTTACAAGTATCCAGATTTGTTTGTAGGTCATGATGTATCCCATGCAACAGAGGTTTCATCTGGAGTATATAAGGAGAAATATGTCCTGTCTCCAGATGTCAGGATGGGTGAGGAAATTTCAGGTGAGCTTTTGCTTCTTTCAAATTTAGAATATGTTTTTCGTCCGTCGACTGAAAATAACGATATGATGCTGATGACTTATGCTAGTACGGAATCAGGGATTCTTTATTTATATAGCAATTCAGGTGCTGTAACGGAAAACTTTGATGCAAGAGAGAGGGATTGGTATAAAAAAGCCAAGGAATATCCTGATGAAATTATTTGGACATCACCATACGAGGGAGCCATGCTTACTGAATCTACAATGATGGTGACCTGTGCGACAGCATTTCGTGATAGAGATGGAAATATCGTCGGTGTACTAGGGATTGATGTAACCATTGCTGATTTAAGTAATAAGATGCTTGAAACGGAACTTGGTGAACAGGGCTATGCATTTTTGCTAGATGACAGTGGTGGAATCCTTGCTCATAAAAATGAGATGGACTCTAATCTTGTAAAGGACCCGCTCCTTCAAGAGAATATTAGTGACAGTTATCGAGAAGTACTGGAACAGATGCTTCAAGGAGAAAGTGGTTTTGAAGAAATTACAATTGATAATGAGCAAAAATATATTTCTTATACTTCTCTTTCTTCTCTTGGTTGGAGTCTTGGCATTGTGATTGATGTAGATGAAACCATGGAGCCGGCAGTAGCAATGCATGAAGAACTACAAGCTATTTCAG
>DAIDKD010000109.1 GCA_027451065.1 Bacillaceae bacterium
GGAAGATACATATTTCTCCTTTTTTGGATTCGGCATATCTTTTAAACCGGGCTCTTTCTTAATATGACTAATAGCATCCACACGGAATCCGTCAATCCCCTTATCCAACCACCAATTAATCATATCGTACACTGCTGTTCTTACTTCAGCATTTTCCCAGTTTAAATCAGGTTGTCTCCGAGAAAAGACATGGAGGAAGTATTGGTCGGTTTGCTCATCGTATTCCCATGCAGATCCTTTAAAAATACTTTCCCAGTTGTTTGGCTCTTTTCCATCTTTGCCATCACGCCAAATATACCAATCTCTCTTTGGGTTGTCTTTTGAAGAGCGTGATTCAATAAACCATTGATGTTCGTCACTGGTATGATTCACGACCAAATCTAAAATAAGCTTCATGCCGCGCTTATGCACTTCCGCTAGTAATTCATCAAAATCTGCCATCGTCCCGAATTCATCCATAATATCTTGATAGTCACTAATATCGTAACCGTTGTCATCATTTGGTGATTTGTACATTGGACATATCCAAATTACATCAATCCCCAACTCTTTTATATAATCCAACTTCGACGTAACACCTTTCAAGTCACCAATTCCATCTCCGTTAGAATCCATGAAACTTCGTGGATAAATTTGATAAGCGACCGCTTCTTTCCACCATACTTTTTTCATACCCCTGCTCCCACTCTCTGTTCACATCATTATTCACGAAAAAGCGATGTGATTAATTTTTCATCTATGCCATCATCATAGCAAAAAAATAAGATATTTCAATACATAATTATAGAATTCAAGAGAGTATTTTTTACATTATTCAAATTAATATTAATCTTGACTTTAATAAAATTAAATGTTACGTTTAATAAAAATAAAGTGTGGTGAAGATTATGCCGATAAATATTGTACCTGAATGGATGGTAAATTTAGAGGAAGAAGATATTGTGTTTATGAAAAACTTTCTCTTGGCGTCAGGATCTCTGAAAGAAATAGCCAAACAATATGGTGTTACCTATCCGACTGTTCGCCTGCGACTAGACCGACTTATTCAAAAAATTCACATGAGTGAGGATGTACAAAATGATCCTTATATTACTCTTATCAAAAGGCTAGCAGTAAATGAAAAAATTGATTTCGACACAGCTAAAATACTGATTGCTGAATATAAAAAAGTAATGGAAGGAGGAGATTAACATGATAGACACAATAAATGCAGTCGGCTTCTTTGGAATGATTATTGGGGGTATTATTCTACAAGTATTCCTATCCAAAAAGCAAAATAAATTTTTAGGATTGATTTTACCCGGCATTAGCCTCTTATTTTCTCTCATAATGGTTTTAGGAGTGCCTATGTACACTACTTCCACTACTGAAACAACGAACACGGAAGTCATGAACGGTTCAACGGTAGAAACTGTTGAAGTAAGTGAATCCACTAGTGAGATGATTCAACCGCTAGGAGATACAATTGTCACGATGGTTTTCCTGTTTCTATTGGGAAATATTCCAACGGTGATTTTGCTAGGAATTTATTGGGCTTGTCGGGAGAAATTACGAAAGAACAAAGAAATTGAGAAAATGAATATACAGGACTTGAAGTAAAAAAAAATGAGCCGTGCGAATGTCTTTTCAGACATTCGCACGGCTCACTTTCTTACTCATGCACTAGCGCTTTTATCCTTATGTTTCACTAAATCGTAAGTAAGACAAATCGGCTTATTGGTTCTTGGGTCTTGAACGATTTCTGCATCAATATAGAATACTTCTTTCAGTACGTCTGATGTGATTACTTCTTCTGGCGTTCCTTCACAGACGATTTTTCCAGAACGCATGGCAACAATATAATCTGCAAATCTTGCCGCATGATTCAAGTCATGTAAAACCATCACAATTGTCCGACCTTGTTCACGATTTAATGTTTGCAGCAGCTCTAATACTTCCAACTGATGAGCTAAATCAAGATAGGTCGTAGGCTCATCCAGTAAAATTAAATCCGTTTGTTGAGCTAATGCCATCGCAATCCAAACCCGTTGTCTTTGTCCCCCTGATAAAGCATCAACCGGCCGATTTTTGTATTGAATCATTCCTGTCACTTCCAAAGACCAGTCCACTATTTTTTTATCTTCTGTTGTGACTCTTCCGAACCCACTTTGATGGGGAAAGCGACCATAAGTTACTAGCTCTGAAACAGTCAGTCCTGATGGTGCTTCTGGCGTTTGCGGCAAAATAGCCATCTTTTTCGCTATTTCTTTTGACGGTTGCTTATCAATTGCTTTGCCATCTAAGTAAATTGTTCCGCTTTTCGGATGCAATATCCGCGCCATCGCTTTTAAAATAGTTGATTTTCCACAACCATTTGGCCCGATAATCGTCGTAATCTTTCCTTTAGGAATGTTAAGATTTAAATCTTGAACAATATTTATATCACCATAAGAAATGCTCAGGTGTTCTGCAGATAAGCTTGGCATAGCTATCGCTCCTCGCACATGTTTTTATTTAATTATAACGCTATTGACATTCATTCTCAATGATACAAATAAAAATTACATGAGTCAATAAAAACTCAGATTCCGGCACAACAAACCGCAAGCGAACCGAGATAAAGCATTTCGGTTCGCTTGCGGCCTGGTGTCTTCATAGGATTATTTGACTAAAGCTATTGCCTCTACTTCACAAAGAACCCCTTTTGGCAATTCGCGGACAGCTACACAAGATCGTGCTGGCTTATTGTCTGTGAAATATTGTTCATATACGCTGTTGAAAGCCGCAAAGTCAGCCATGTCTGTAAGGAAGCACATCGTTTTGACTACTGTATCAAAAGAAGCTCCTCCTGCTTCTACTACAGCTTTTAAGTTTTTCATTACTTGATGAGCTTGGTCCGTAACATTTTCTCCAACAACATCTCCTGTTTTTGGGTCCACGGGAATTTGCCCTGACGTAAAGACTAGATTATCAAATTTCTTTGCTTGTGAATATGGTCCAATCGCTGCTGGTGCATCGTTTGTGTGAATTGTTTCTAACATATGTTCTTCCTCCATATAGTTTTTCTCATTTTACTCTCTAAATCATTACCTATTTAGTAAGCATATCTAATTATAGCAAAAGAGTAAGTGTTTTCAAATAACATAATTTTCACAATCCTAGGTATTGGACTTTCCATAAAGTTGTGATATATTAAAAGTAGTTTGCTAGGGGGACTGTTCGCAGTTGAGAAGGTTAAAACCTGACCCTTTGAACCTGTTAGTTAATACTAACGTAGGGAAGCATGTCATCTATTCTCTTTTGTGACTATGGGTGCTTTCCATTTATTGGTAGGCATCCTTTTTTGTTGTAGAAATTTAGAAAGGTAGGAGATTTTATGAAAAAAGTATTAACTATTGCCGGATCGGATTGTAGTGGTGGAGCTGGTATTCAAGCTGATTTGAAAACCTTTTCTGCACATGGTGTATTTGGAATGAGTGTAGTGGTGTCAGTTGTAGCAGAAAACACTAGCCGTGTGATTGCTATTCAAGACATTACTCCAGATATGATTGAAAAACAAATTGATGCAGTTTTTGAGGACATTGAAGTAGATGCAGTAAAAGTAGGCATGTTGTCACAGCCAGAATGCATGGAGGCAGTTGCTAGAAAACTAAAACAATATGAACCGAAAAATGTTGTGATTGACCCTGTTATGTATGCCAAAAATGGCTGTCCTCTCATGAATCCAGAAGCAATTGATACACTGATAGAAACAATTATTCCATTGGCGGACATTTTGACTCCTAACATTCCTGAAGCTGAGAAAATTGCAGGCATAAAAATCACTAGCCTAGAAGATGTAGAAGAATCTGCAAAAATTATTCATGGCATGGGCTGTAAACACGTTCTCATTAAAGGCGGTCACGCTACTGGCAGTGCATTAGATATACTGTTTGATGGAAATAAATTCTATCAATTCGACGCTCAAAGAATTGATACAAAAAACACACACGGTACAGGATGTACATACTCATCAGCAATCGCATCCAACCTTGCTCTAGGACTTGGAATCGAAGAAGCGATGGCACAAGCAAAAAAATATATTACAACCGCTATTCAACATTCTTTACCAATTGGAAAAGGACATGGACCAACCCATCATTTCTATGACCTTTACGAAAATGGATTACGAGGAGGGATTTCTACTAATGAGTCAGCAAATTAAATTACGTGCAGGAAACTTGTTAAATAATCTCCGGGATACAAAACCTTTGGTTCACCATATTACCAATTATGTGACAGTCAATGACTGTGCCAATATAACGTTGGCAATTGGCGCCTCTCCGATTATGGCAGATGACATGATGGAAGTAGAGTCAATTACAGCAATATCCTCCGCACTAGTTCTGAATATCGGTACGTTAAACCAACGAACAGTGGAGACGATGCTTGCTGCTGGAAAAAAGGCAAATGAATTAAACATACCTATCGTTCTTGATCCAGTTGGCACTGGTGCCTCTGCCTTTCGTAACGAAACAGTGAAGAGCCTACTTGAACAGATTCAATTCAGTGTCATTCGTGGGAACATGTCGGAAATTCGCTTCATTGCTGGGCTTCATGCTACAACAAAAGGTGTTGATGTTTCTGAAGCAGATTCAGCACAGGATATTCAATCTAGCATTGAGATAGCAAAAACTGCGGCGAAGCAACATCATTGCGTCATTGCTATTACAGGCGCAACCGATATCGTATCTGACGGAAATCACACTGTATGCCTAGAAAATGGTCATCAAATGCTCAGCAACATAACTGGTACTGGGTGTATGTGCAGCTCTCTTATTGGCTCTTTTTGTAGCATGACAGATGACTATGTTACAGCGACTACTTCTGGTCTTCTAGCTATGGGAATTGCTGGAGAAATAGCATTTGAAAAAGCTGGGCATTTAGGAACTGGCAGCTACCGGGTTTCTATCATAGATGAAATTAGCATGATGAATACCGAAACACTACAAAGAGAGGCGAAAGTGGATGAAACCAAAAATTGACTACAGCCTTTATTTGGTTACTGATAGAGAATTGATTCGTACTCCTTCATTAGAAATAGCCGTAGAGCAAGCCATTATAGGCGGATGTACTCTCGTCCAATTACGAGAAAAAGAGATTGCTTCATCAGAATTCCATGACACAGCTGTAAAAATAAAAGCAATTACTGACCGTTACCAAATTCCTCTTATCATCAACGACAATGTAGACATTGCCTTAGCAGTGGATGCCGCTGGTGTACATATCGGACAAAATGATGCACCAGCTAAAACTGTCCGGAAAATGATTGGAGATAATAAAATACTAGGGGTCTCTGTCTCTACCCCTTCCGAAGCGGTACAAGCAAAAAAAGACGGTGCTGACTACCTAGGCGTTGGCGCTATGTTTGCCACACAAACAAAAAAAGATGCAGAACAAGTTACCATTGAAACGTTAAAAGAAATCCAAAAAACTGTTGATTTACCAGTTGTTGCTATCGGTGGAATCGATCAACGAACAGCCCCTTTCTTAGCAGAGACAGGAATTGATGGAATAGCAGTTGTTTCGGCTATTCTCTCACAAGAAAATATTCCTTCTGCGACAGCTGAACTAAAAAAACTTTTTTTACATCATAAGGAGCGTTGATTCATGTCATTTTCAAGGTCTTTAAAAGAAAAATCACAATCTGTATGGGAAGAAGGATACCAGCATCCCTTTTTACAGGAAATTGGAAAAGGAACACTAGATAAGGAGGCATTTAAGTTTTATCTTCTACAGGATTACAAATATCTATTAGAATATGCAAAAATATTTGCACTAGGAGCGGTAAAATCTCCTGAAGAAAAACTCATGACAAATTTTACGATTCTTCAACATAGTACGCTATATCATGAAATGGACTTACATAGAAATTATATGAAGGAATTTGGAATCACCTCAACAGAAGCGGATTCTGTGAAGCCATCCCTTTTCAATAAAGCATATACTGCTAATATGATGGCAGTGGCACAAACAGGTGATGTTGCGGAGATTATCGCAGTCGTATTCCCTTGCGCATGGACATACTATGATTACGCCACCCGTCTAAAGAGAGATTACCCTGAATTACTGGAAGATAATTTTTACAAAAGCTGGATTGAAATGTACGCAAGTGATGAGTTTGGTCAATCTTTTGAATGGTTTTATGACACCCTTGATGAACTGTGTCAATTCAAATCACCGGAAGAACTGAAGAAAATTGAGGAAATTTTCCATAGCAGTGTAGAATTTGAATATTTATTTTGGGATATGGCATATAAGCAGCAAATCTCTTATGAACTAACTGTCTCTAAATCGATTATCAACAACTGAAGACAACTAGTTTAAAACAAGGGAAATTCACCCTGTTTCATACAGACTAGCGAAAGAGTCAACTATGATGAAGCACGATGAAATCATAGTTGACTCTTTCTATATCACGGGAAGCAAATCGACCCTTTGTGCAACCCTGCCACACTATTTGTTTAGAATATTATATCCTTATTCCCCTAAGTCTACATTATGATACACTTGATTCACATCTTCTAAATCTTCCAATGCATCAATTAATTTCTCAAATTGGGCTTGGTCATCTTCAGATAACTCTACTTCTGTTTGTGGTAGCATCGTAATTTCCGCTACCGTAAACTCTTCAATTCCTGCTCCTTTTAGTGCTTCTTGAACAGCATGGAATTGTTCTGGTTCAGCATAGACAATGACTGAGTCATCCTCTTCTAAAATGTCTCGTACATCTACATCAGCTTCCATTAAAAGCTCAAGTACTTCATCGGATGACTTCCCTTCCATACCGATAACTGCTGTTGCATCAAACATGTAAGCAACAGAACCACTTACTCCCATGTTTCCGCCATTTTTATTAAATGCAGAACGTACCTCTGCTGCTGTACGATTGACATTATTTGTTAGTGTATCCACAATCAGCATAGAACCACTTGGTCCAAACCCTTCATAGCGAAGCTCATCAAAATTTTCTTCTGAACCGCCTTTCGCTTTATCAATAGCACGATCAATAATATGTCTTGGCACATTATATGTTTTTGCACGTTCTAATACGAATCTAAGTGCTTGATTGGAGTGTGGATCTGGTTCTCCTTGCTTGGCAGCCACATATATTTCACGTCCAAATTTCGCATAAATACGACTGGTGTTTTTATCTTTTGAAGCTTTCTTTTCTTTAATATTGTTCCACTTACGTCCCATGCTTCTCACTCTCTTTCCAGTTAATTGATTCAGTATGTTCTCATAAATATTATAACGCAATTTTTCTATTTGTTAAGAGATTATACAAGATATCCCTCTACTTTTTTAATCATTTTTAAGAAAACACCCCCACCTGACACCTGAAACCACTTTCTTAGACAACTCCCCTCTATCTGTTTTATACTTATAATTGCAGGATAATATCACATAATAGGGAGTGTTTTAAATGGGGAAATTAGCAGGACAAGTTGCAGTTGTAACCGGCGCTGCATCAGGAATGGGAAAATCAATTGCAGAGTTATATGCCAAAGAAGGGGCTAAAGTAGTTTTAGCTGACTATCAGTTTGAAGGAGCTGAGGCCGTTGCGAAGGAAATCGTTGCAAATGGTGGCGTAGCGATGGCTGTGAAGGCAAACGTTGCAGAATTAGCTGATATAGAGAATATGATCGATACAGCAGTAAGTGAATATGGGACATTAGATATTTTGGTAAACAATGCAGGTGTTATGGATGGTATCGAACCAGTGGGAGAAATTTCTGATGAAAAATGGGACAGAATTTTTGATATTAACACAAAAGGTGTCATGCGGGCTATGCGTAAAGCAATACCAATTTTCTTAGAAAAAGGAAAAGGTGTCATAGTCAATACCATTTCAACCGGTGGATTAAATGGCGCTCATGCAGGGGCTGCTTATGTTTCCTCTAAGCATGCTGTAGTTGGGCTGACAAAAAATAGCGCCTTTATGTATGCAAATTCAGGCATTCGAGTAAATGGGATAGCACCTGGTGGCGTTGAAACGAATATCGCCTCCTCTATGACCAATGTCAGTGAGTTTGGGTTCGGACGTCAAAAATTGGCTTCCGCTGCTATCCCTCGCTTAGGTAAACCGGAGGAAATTGCTCCAGTTGCATTGTTTCTAGCTTCTGATGATGCTAGCTTTGTCAATGGTGCGATTGTCGTAGCTGATGCTGGTTGGACAGCTGCCTTTTAAAGAAATGACGTAGAAAATAGCCTGCATAGATTAAAACAACGTATCCTTGTCAGTAGAGATAGTATGATAAAATTATCTTACATAAGGATGAAAAGAGGAATAATGCGTGAATCAAAGAGCAGAGCTTTATTGGAATGATTTTTGGAAGAATACAGAACAGCCCGAGTCAGTATGCGCTTGGCAATTTGGGGGTGCGCCTGATAAGTTAGCACAATTAGTAATTGATGGAATCAAAACAGCTACTTGCTCCGCACATATTCTCTATGAGCAAGAAAACGAACCAATCCCAGCAGTAGATGACTACAGCATCATCTTAAATAGTAAGGATGAACCTGTCGCAATCATCAAGACAGTAGATGTTCAAGTGTTACCAATGAATAAAGTTTCCGAAGAACATGCTGTTGCTGAGGGCGAAGGTGACTTGAGCTACCAGTACTGGTGGGATGTTCACGTAGAGTTTTTCACAGAAGAACTGGCTAACATGGGAATGGAATTTTCCGAAGATATGCTGTTGGTTTGTGAAAGATTTGAGTTGGTTGATGTGAAAAATAACAAAAAGAGAGTGTGAAGAAATGGTAAAAACGAACATTCCTTCACACTCTCTTTTCCAATTAATTCAATTAATAATTTCTCTACACACATTATCATACAATTTTCATGATTTACAAAGCAACCATTCATAGATTAAATTTTACAGTTTCATTGAAATGATGTATGTTCTTCATTATAATGGAATCATGGTGAGATATGGGGTATGATGGTGATTCTTTGAACGCCAATCAAAACAAAGTATTTCATCAAATAAATATTCGTAACGTTGCATTCATATTGAAGCGACAGTGAGGAGAGATGAAGATGAACAATTTGAAATTTAAGGTATTGGTGACGATGTTCGCTAGTATCCAAGTGGTGCTGATGATGACACCTTTGGGATTTATTCCTATCGGTCCTGTACGAGCAACCACCTTGCATATTCCCGTTATACTTGCAGGAATATTACTAGGAGTGAAAGGTGGAGCCATTCAAGGTCTCGTATTTGGAATGATGAGTGTGATTAGAAGTACAGTAACACCAACTATTACAGGGTTTTTATTTTCACCTTTTGCACCACCTATTGGTGGGCATGAAGGTAATATTTTTAGCTTAGTGATTGCACTTGTCCCTCGTATTTTATTAGGGGTGTTCAGTGCTTATTTATATAATTTTCTGAAAGATAAAAATTTCAAAATGGCAAGTAGCGGAATCACTGCTTTACTGTGTACATTAATCCATACTTTTATGGTTCTAAGTCTTATCTATGTTTTCTTCGGACCAGCCTACACAGATGCGATGAATATTGATGCAGGCTACCTAATTCCCTTCTTAGCAGGAATTATTTTTACCAACGGAATTGTGGAAGCTTTGTTAGCAGTAGGTGTCATCACAGCTCTCGTAAAAGCATTAGAGCCTAAAATCAAAGGAATGAATGTAAGACAATCGAATCATAAAAAAAGGGCAACTAAAAATTTGATAAAACAGGAAATCGTCTCTGAAAATAGTGGCGGTGCAAGTGTTCCTCCGAAAGCGGAGGTATAAGAGAAT
>DAIDKD010000110.1 GCA_027451065.1 Bacillaceae bacterium
CAATAAAATTATGGTGACACATGTAGACAATCCTTTGAGAGATGCAAGTAAATTGAGTGGTAAGAGAGTTGGATTTCTAAAAGATTGCTTGTATTATTTAGATTTTCATAACAAGGGTGAAGATAAAGGTGTAAACATTACTTTTTTTGATTCGATAGATGAAGCACTTGATGCAGTAGATAATCAACAGATAGACACATTTATTACTAGTGAGGGGACGAAAGATAGACTTATTATTCGAAAAAAATTACAAGTGGAATATGCTTTTCGTGATAAAGCCATTCATGTTTCATATATTACTATCAGTGAAAAGTTCTACTTGCTCACAACAGCCATTGAAAAATTTATGCATTCTCCAAGGTGGCAGGATGTGGCTAAAGAAGTATTATTCGAACAATCCCAATTGATAAAGAGAAAGATAAGAGACTACATTCAAGAAAATTATCAAGATATTATTAAGGAATATGAAGCTATTACAGTGGGAATGCATAATGCTAATTTTCCCTACAGTTTCTTTGATACAGAGGGAGTAGCACGGGGGATTTGTATAGAAGAGATGGAGTTGTTTCAATTTGCAACAGGTATTCAGGTCAAAATTTATAATAACATGAACAATACAGTTTTCCTAAAACTAACAGATGAATTAATGAATAATCATATCCAATTTCTGGTAGGAATGGCGGATGAAAGAGCGTTAGCAAAGGTAGTAAAAGTCGGTGCACGAACAAAGCAGGACAATATTATTTCTATCATCAAGCATGGAAACGATAAGGTACGGATGAAATATTTTGACGATATTCGTTTTGGTGTTGTAGCAGGGATGGATTTAACTGTCTCACAAATATTGGAGGGGGGAGGAGAACTAACCACATTTGTAAATTATGAATTAGCCATGGAAGCATTGATGAATGGGGAAATAGACATACTACTTGGAAGAGAATCGATATTATCATATTACCGCAATATCTTAGGCAATATACCGTTGGTCCAATGTGGCCTTATTGATAAAATGAATAGACACTGTATTTTAGGTCATGTGGATAATAAAGGTTTAAACACGATTATGGCAGAAATTCAAAGATTGTATTATATATTGCACATAGAAAATCAGGAAATAAGATGGAAAAATATGACGATAGATTATCAAATGGAGTATATTCAATTAAAGGAAAAACAAGGAAAATATAGAACAGCATTAATTGCATTGCCATTGAGCTTTGCTACGCTTGTTGTTTCATACTTTTTTTCAAAAAAGAAAAAGGAGAATATTTATTTAAAGAAGAAACACGATATCGATCAATTAACAAGTCTGTATAGTAAGTATGCGTATAAGGAAAAATGTTTAACATTGATTCGCAAATACCCTAATATGTTAGGAGCATTATTTTTTATTGATTTAAATGATTTTAAGGATTTTAATGATAATCATGGTCATATCGTTGGGGATCAGGTATTGATTCAATTTGGAGAAGTACTGAAAAAATTAGAGGATAGACAGACAGTGTCCTTCCGAATTGCCGGTGATGAATTCGGTGTCTTTCGAATGGGATTTCGAAATCAAAATGAGATTATCGAAGTTGCACAAAATATGAAACGTAAAATGGAATGTGAAATTGAAATCCAAGGGATCTCCTACCCTATTAAATTTAGTGCCGGGGTCAGTATTTACAATATAGACACGAAAAACTTTCACGAATTACTGGAATATGCTGACTTTGCCATGTATCAAGGGAAGAAGAGGAAAAATGAGGAGTTATACACGCTAGAGTGGTTTGATGTAAATAGATACCTCGCCAGTAAAGAAAACAATAAAAAAGAAGCATTAAAAGACGTCTTAAGAGAAAGGCAGATAGAGGCTGTCTACCAACCGATTTTTAGTTTAGAGGGTGACGAAGTATATGGCTATGAGGGATTATCACGTACTAGTAACTCGACATTCTCTAACATTATTGAATTAATCACGATAGCAGCGATGGAAAACAAGTTATACGATTTAGATTTATTGATGATGGAGACAATCATCCGAAAATTTAAAGGGGACGGAAAACTATTTATTAATATAGAAGCCAAGTCAGAAGAAGGCATTGCAAAGTTTATTGGAAAATTGGTTGAAATAGCTACAGAAGTTGGTATTTCGTTAGATGATATTGTTTTGGAATTAACTGAAAGAAGAAAATGGGGAAAAGAATGCATATCTGTTATTCAGGGTGCAGCGAAGAAATATAAATTTCTTTTGGCCATTGATGATTATGGAATGGACTATTCTAGTGGTTCTTTCTTCATGGAATTGCAGCCGGATATTGTGAAGATAGATAGATTTTTTATACAGGATGTGCACAATGATGCCCAAAGAATTTCCTATATCCAAACAGCTCTTACGTTTGCAAAAAGTTGTGGTGTAAAAACTGTTTGTGAAGGCATTGAAGTGAAAGAGGAGTTGGAAGCTTTGAAAAAAATAGGGAGTGATTACGGGCAAGGGTATTATCTTGGGAAACCTAAGTAAGTAGATTAAGGGGTAAGGTGCTTTCAGTTTCTCAACTGGATAAAAAAACCTGCCAGCATAAGCTGACAGGCTCCCTCTATTCCAACTTTTGTTAGAAAGAAGGCAAAGGGAGAGGAGAAACCGGAGGAAGAACTTATGGGGAAATGTAAGTCTTCTCCGCGGTTGGCAACAACATCTGACTTGATGTTGTTACCTTTATGATGTCCACTTGCCAAAATTATATACATGAATAAGGAAATATCTTTTTCAGAGGTTTTTCCTGTCATTTCTGAGATACTATTCGTTTGTTATGAGGAGGTGCCTACTTTGATAGGGAAAATAAGAGGATTAAAATCATTGAACAACAGTGAAAATGAAAGAGAGATAAGAGCACACCTAGAGGCTTTAAAACAATTTAAAAATCAAACAATAAAAATAGGGTGTCTTAAAGGGAACTTGCAAGTGCCTATGAACTTTTTTGAGGGACTTGGAGAAGTCGTACTGGATGAATTTTCAATAAAAGTGGAACATATTTACTATGATAATTATGAGAAGTTAAAGGAGGATGCAAGGGAAGGGGAAGTAGATGCGTATATAGGAAAGTCTGATATTGCAGAGGAAGGGTTTTATTGTGCAACAACACTGTTTGCCAGTAATAAAATTATCGTTACCCACATTGAGAACCCTTTGAAAGATGCCATTCAATTAAATAGAAAAAGAGTGGGGTTTCTGAGAAACTCTCCTTACTATTTAGAGTTCCAAAAGAGTGATGAGAATAGAGGGGTAGAAGTTTGCTTTTTTGATTCAATAGATGCGGCGCTAGATGCAGTAGAGTATCATAAGATTGATTTATTTATTAGTAATGAAATGATTATAGACCAACTCATTATTCGGAAAAAATTACAACTGGAGTATGCTTTCCGAGATAAAATAACAGATGTTTCCTTTTTTACTACTAGTAAGAAAGTGCACTTTTTCATAACTAGTGTTGATAAACTAATGCATACTTCCATGGGGAAAGAAATTGTAGAAAAAGTACTATATACACAATCACAGCAAATAAAAGAAAAAATAAGAGCGTATATCCAGAGCAATTATCAAGCCGTGATAGAGCGATACCATTCCATTACAGTGGGAGTGCACAACGCTAATTTTCCATATAGCTTCTTTGATAGAGACGGAACTCCAAGAGGGATTTGTATAGAAGCACTTGAGTTATTTCAGTTTGCAACTGATATCCCTGTCCATATTAGTAATAGTATCAATCATACGGAACTTCCTAAATTAATAGATGAATTAAGGGATAATAACATTCAATTTACTTTGGGGATGATTGATGAAAGAAGATGGAAGGAGGTTGTACGAGTAGGTACATGGACAAACCAGGATAATATTATTTCCATTATTAAGTATGGAAATAACGACGTAACGACGAAACATCTTGATCACATTCGTTTTGGAGTTGTAGCAGAAACGGGACTGACTGTTTCGCAAATGTTAGGAACCAAAAGGCTTACAACTACGACATTTACAGATTATCAATCAGCTATTTTAGGGTTGATGAATGAAGAAATAGATGTATTGCTAGCAAGAGAATCAGCGCTTACGTATTATCGAGATATCCTAGGAAATGAGCTAATGGTTCAATGTGCTCTTTTTGATAAAGTGGGTTCACAGGGCTTCTTAGGGAATGGAAAGAATCAAGATTTAAACGTAGTTATGGCAGAAGTTCAGAGGTTGTATTATTTAATACACATAGAGAGTCAAAAAATAAAGTGGAAAAATATGAAGATAGATTACCGCTCGGAATACATTCAATTACAGAAAAAACAAAGGAAATACGAATTCTCATTGGTCATGTTACCATTTAGCTTCCTTACTTCGATAGCTTTTTACTTCTTCTTGAAAAAAAGAAAAGAAAATATGCTTTTAAAAGCGAAAAGTGAAAGAGATCAATTGACAGGTCTTTATAATAGATATGTCTATAAGGAAAAATGTTTGGAATTGATAGAAAAATATCCTGATACGTTAGGTGCGTTTTTCTTTATTGATTTAGATAATTTTAAGAATTTTAATGATCGTTACGGTCATATTGTCGGAGATCAAGTGTTAAATCGTTTTGGACAAGCATTGAAAAGCCTAGAAGACGAACGAACAGTTTCTTTCCGAATTGCAGGAGATGAATTCGGTATTTTCCGAGTTGGCTTTCAGGATAAACGGGAGGTTATGCAAGAGGCACAACAAATGAAACAAAAAATGGGATGTGAAATTGTAATAAACGATTTTTCTCACCCAATTAAATTCAGCGCAGGGGTTAGCATTTACAACTTAGATACGTCAGATTTTCGTGAGTTGCAGATGTATGCTGATGCAGCCATGTATCAAGCGAAGAAGAAGAAAAATGAAGAATTATATAGCTTAAAATGGTTTGAGTTAGAACATATGAGAGGGAACTATTGTCACTTCGATGGAGGAAGTGAGCAAAGTAACACTTAGGAGGAGACAAGGATTGTTGATATACTGATGGACTCCCTCATTCAAAAACATATTTAAATAGAGATGGTTCGAAGAAATGAAGGATTGGGAAAGGTGGGATTCTGAATGAACACTATGGATAATAATAACTATACTGAATCTGTTCGTAAGTATTATGAGATGATAATAAAAGTACTTAACACGGTTTATCATCCTGGAGATAGTGAAAAGAGTATTGCTAAGATTCTTGGTATGACGGGGGAATTTATCAACGCCAGTCGAGTTTATATTTTTGAGATCTATGATGAAGAAGGAACCACTTCGAATACTTATGAATGGTGTGCTGAAGGGATAACTCCTCAAATCGATGAACTTCAGAATATACCCGAAAGTGGATTTGATGAGTGGTGGAGAATAATGCGGGAAGATACTATCTTCGTAGCAGATGACATTAAAACCTTACCACCATTTATGTATGAATTTTTTAAGTATCAACATATATATTCGATTATTACTCTTCCCCTGTATATAGACAATAACATGGTTGGTTTTATTGGGTTTGATGAATGTAAGAGATATCGAAGTTGGTCTAATCATGAAATAGAGATACTTCGTGCATTGTCTACTTTAGTAGAGAACCTGCTTGTAGCCCGTAACGCAAAAAGAAAAGAAGTCGCCACTCAAAGATTTATGGCAAAAAAAAGCCTAGAGCTAATCGAAATGAAGGAGCATATGTTGGAAATGCTTGCTGCCTTAATAGAGTTTAGGGATCTTGAGTCTGGTTATCATGTCAAGCGTACAAAATTTTTAGTAGATCAGCTTATCAATGAAATGCTGAACATTCCTCGATTTTTTACTGAGCTTCATGAACTGGACTATGAAAAAATTATCAATGCGGCACCGATGCACGATATTGGGAAAATTGCTATACCTGACAGCATTCTGTTAAAGCCCGGAAAGCTAACGGAATCGGAATTTGAAATCGTAAAAAAGCATACAACTATTGGTGCGGAAATAATGGATCGAATTTTGGGAGGATTTGATGATGTCTATTACCGACATTGTAGAGAAATTTGCCTGTACCACCATGAACGATGGGACGGTACAGGTTATCCTACAGGTCGTAAGGGAAAGGATATACCTTTGTCAGCGCGGATTATTTCAGTTACCGATGTATATGATGCCTTGGTGAGTAAGCGACCGTATAAAGAGCCTTTTGATCATGATGTAGCGCTGAAAATTATCAAGGATGGTTCGGGGACACAGTTTGACCCAGACATTGTCAATGCTTTTTTAAGGCTTGAGAGTTGGGAAATTTAGATTAGTGAAAAGGAAGGTTACATTCTGTACCTTCCGAAATATTCGCATATATGGTAGGATAGAAATGAATTTTTCTAATAGATAGGAATGAATTATATGAGAGTTGTATCAGGTGAGTATAAAGGAAGACCACTGAAAGCTGTACCGGGAAGTAGTACAAGGCCAACGACAGATAAAGTGAAAGAGGCAATCTTTAATATCATTGGGCCTTATTATGATGGCGGTACAGCTCTCGATTTATTTGGTGGGAGCGGAGGGCTAGGCATTGAAGCTTTAAGCCGCGGTATGGACAAAGTAATTTTTGTGGACAGAGACAAAAAGGCGGTAGCTACTATTCATCAAAACTTAGAAACATGTCGTCTAGGAGTAGAGCGGGCAGAGGTTTACCGAAATGATGCAGAGCGGGCATTAAAAGCCATTGTAAAAAGAGGATTGTCTTTTGATCTGATTTTGTTGGATCCGCCATACAAAAATCAAAAAATTGTTCAGCTTATTGAGATGATTGAGGACCACGGACTGTTAAAAGAAGGTGGTATCATCATGGCTGAGCATGGAGTAGAGGAAGACTTACCAGATGAAATTGGCAATTTGGTAAGAAAAAAACATGAAAACTATGGAGTGACTTCCGTGTCTGTTTATGAAATCAATTGATTTTTGGGAAGGAGAATACATGTGAAAAACATTGCAATTTGCCCTGGGAGTTTTGACCCGATTACATACGGGCACATAGACATTATTAAACGAGGTGCGAAAATATTTGATAAAGTATATATACTTGCACTAAACAACTCAGCAAAAAACCCGACATTTGCTGTGGAAGAACGGGTAGAATTGATTCGTCAGGTTACGAAGGATATCCCAAATGTTGAAGTAGACTCTTATCGAGGGCTGCTAGTAGAGTATGCTCGTTCAAAGAATGCCAAAGCCATTTTACGAGGCTTGAGAGCGGTATCTGATTTCGAATACGAAATGCAAATTACCTCTGTGAATAGTACATTGGAGCCTGAAATAGAAACCTTTTTTATGATGGCGAAAAGCAATTACTCTTTTTTAAGCTCTAGCATTGTCAAAGAAGTAGCTAAGTACAATGGTGATATTACTGGTTTTGTTCCTCCAGTTGTCGAGGAAGCATTGAAGAAGAAATTTCATTTGAATGGATAAGGGCTTATTTTTAATAGAATAAGAAAGTATAAAATTTGTCTAGTTCTAGCGCTTAGCCTCTATGCGTTAAAGGGCTAAATGTCATCCATCTTGTGGTATAACATTTCTACCGTAAAGGCAAAAAGCGCATTAGCGTATTTAGGTGGAAAGAATATTTGCCGGTTGAGGCTGTTCAAGGCATTTGCGCTTTTCTTACCTATTATCGACTCAAATCACGATGAAGCTTTAGCATTTTTATACAGCAGAACTAGATAAGTATACAGTGTACATAAAGTAATAACTGGTCCGTAGAAAGAGATACTTTGCCAAATTGACTGGAATGACGAACTGGTTCCTGAGAAAAATGCAGGTATGTCTGTTGTGGAAGAGGATAAAGATGTTATATACAAAGGTTTCCATAGTATCCAAGTTAGAAATGCAGCGAGAAAAGCCTGGATACATCTTGCGATAAAATATGGTCGAAAACGAATGTCTGTCTCTGCCAAAATGCTAGCTACTTGAGCGTGGACAGATAAGCCGCCAAATCCGAGAATGAAGCTTGTCATCAATATTTGTTGGAATAAAGTGGCTTGCACTGTATTGCTTATTAGCTGTGATCCTAAGGTAATCTCAAACACTCCTGCAAGAAGTGGGAGTGTTAATGCGTTAGGAAGAAGGGCGAACTGAAAAATCTCGGTGATGAGCAGGGAGAGGATGTCCATCACTCCAATTACGATGAGTATTCTATTGAGCACTGAAAATAAGATAATGAAGCCACCAATCATTAACAGAGTTTGTACAGAGGTGGTAATGGCATTTCCTAAAATTTGTCCGAGGGGACGTGTTTCTTTCATTCGTGCTTGATGCATTTCTGCGAAAGCGGTACGAAAGGAAAGAGCTCGTGCCTTTTTTGTTGGGCTGTCATTCTTTCCATAAAATCTCATGATAATACCGACACAGGCATTGCTAAGATAGTGACTAACGGCTAGTACAATACCAAGGGCTGGATTCTTGAAAAAGCCGACGCTAATTGCTCCAAAGATAAACAATGGATTGGAAGAGTTGGTGAAAGATACTAAGCGCTCTGCTTCAATTCTCGTTAGTTGGTCGCTTTTTCGGAGGGATGCACTGAGTTTTGCACCTGCCGGTAATCCAGAAGCCATACCCATTGCCCAAACAAAACCACCTACTCCAGGAACGCGGAAGAGAGGGCGCATGAGAGGCTCTAGCAGTACCCCAAGAAAAGCGACGATACCGAAGCTAATAAGTAGCTCGGACATAATAAAAAATGGCAAAAGAGAAGGAAAGACAACGCCCCACCAAATATTTAACCCACGCAGAGAAGCTTCTAAAGAATCTTTAGGGTTCGTTATTAGAGAAACTGTTATCATCATAAGAATCATTGTGATGATGAATGTTTTACCTTTTTCCCTCAAAAAAAAACCTCCTAGTCAGAACGAATCTAATACATGTAGTAAATAAGTGGAAGTGCAGAAATAATTTTCCAACTTATGATATATATACGTTATAATAGGGAGAAAATAGACCAATAAAAGAAGGTGAAAAATATGCGACCGAAAGTTGCCTTGGCACTTGGTTCAGGTGGTGCAAGAGGCTTTGCCCATATTGGTGTCATTAAGGTACTCACAGAAGCGGGTATCCCAATTGATATGATTGCCGGTAGCAGTATCGGCTCTTTAGTGGGAAGTATATACTGTGCTGGAAGAGACGTTGAGCGAATGTATCAGCTAGCAAAGTATTTCAATGAAAAGTACTATATGGATGTTGTCGTTCCAAAAATGGGGCTTGTTGCAGGAAAGCGAATCAAAGATTTTATGAGAATGGTGACCTACGGAAAGGTAATTGAAGAGTTAGATCTCCCTTTAGCAATTGTTGCAACAGACCTTCTCGCTGGAGAAAAAGTTGTTTTTACAAAAGGTGACATTGCCAGTGCTGTTCGTGCCAGTATTTCAGTTCCTGGGATTTTTGTTCCAGAAAAAATAGATGGAAAACTCCTTGTTGATGGTGGGGTAATAGATCGTATTCCAATTTCAGTAGCAAGAGAAATGGGAGCCGATATTGTCATTGGTGTAGATGTATCGGCAATCAGAAAAAATCAACCGATTCATTCTATCTACGATGTGATTATGCAGTCCATTGATATTTTACAATATGAAGCGGTGAAAAACCGTGAATTGGCTTCTGACATTATGCTTCGACCAGAGGTGACTAAATTTGATTCTAGGTCCTTTACAAATCTAGAGGAAATCATCAAAGTGGGAGAAGAAGAGGCGAAGCAACATCTTGATGCAATCCAGTTACTGCTCAATCAA
>DAIDKD010000111.1 GCA_027451065.1 Bacillaceae bacterium
GATGAAAAATTAGAATTGGCGAAAGAACTTGGCGCAGACTTAGTAGTGAATTCAAAAGAAGTAGATGCTGGTGAATGGATTCAAAAAGAAATTGATGGAGTGCATGGTTGTATTTGTACAGCAGTATCAAAAATTGCATTCGATCAATCTTACCGTTCTGTTCGTCGCAGTGGTGTATGCGTAGCAGTAGGACTGCCACCAGAAAACATGGAAATTCCAATTTTTGATACTGTATTAAATGCAGTGGAGGTAGTTGGATCTATTGTAGGAACTCGTAAAGACTTACAAGAAACATTACAATTTGCAGCAGAAGGAAAAATAAAATCTATTATCGAAGTTCGCCAATTAGATGAGATTAATGAAATCTTTGAGGAGATGGAAGAAGGTAAAATTAACGGGCGTATTGTAATGGACATAAGTGGGAAATAATAAGAAGTAGAAGAAGAATTATTAGGATAGTATAATGTATAGGGCTGTAAAAATGAGGTGTTTTCTACCTAGTTTTTACAGCCTATTTTGAATTTTTTATAAAAAAAATATTTTTTCGCTTCCATTTTTAAAAAAAGTAGTGTATAATTCATAATTGTAAGAGGTAATAAAAAAAAGATTGTTCAATATTTCACATTAATTTGTAATAATTATTTTTTTTGAACCCGCGGGACAAAAAATGTCATAGCGGGACAAAAAACGGCAGTTGTATACATAAGGAGGAATTATTGATGGCTACTGAAGAAAAAGTGTTAAATGAAGTGCAAGAAGTTCAAAAGATGGTAGATGAGCTAGTTGGAAAAGGGAAAGACGCTTTAAAACAATTAGAAAAAATGAACCAAGAAACAATCGACAATATTGTTCACGCAATGGCTATGGCAGGATTAGATCAACACATGCCACTTGCAAAAATGGCTGTCGAGGAAACTGGTCGTGGTATATATGAAGATAAATGTGTGAAAAATATGTTCGCGACAGAATATATTTGGCATAACATTAAATATGATAAAACATGTGATATTATTCACGAAGATAAACAAAAGGGTGTTACTGAAATCGCTGAACCAGTTGGAGTTATTTGCGGAGTTACACCAACAACAAACCCAACATCAACAACAATGTTTAAAATACTTATCTCTATCAAAACACGTAATCCAATTATTTTTGCATTCCATCCTTCAGCGCAAAAATGTAGTGCAGCATCTGCAAAAGTACTTTTGGACGCTGCTGTAGAAGCAGGAGCGCCTGAAAATTGTATTCAGTGGATTGAAAAACCATCTATTGAAGCAACAAAACAGTTAATGAATCACGATGGAGTAGCATTAGTACTTGCAACTGGTGGAGCTGGTATGGTGAAATCAGCATACTCAACTGGTAAGCCAGCATTAGGAGTAGGTCCTGGTAACGTTCCTGCATACATTGAAAAAACAGTTGACGTGAAACGTGCAGTAAACGATGTAATTTTATCAAAAACATTTGATAACGGAATGATTTGTGCTTCTGAGCAAGCCATTATTGTAGATAAAGAGATTTATAAAGATGTAGTAGAAGAAATGAAAGCAAATGGCTGTTACTTTGTAACAAAAGCGGAAAAAGAAAAATTAGAGAAGCTTGTTATCAACGAAAATACATGTGCTGTAAACCCAAGTATTGTAGGGAAATCACCTCAATTTATCGCGGAAGCAGCAGGTTTCAAAGTACCAGAAGGAACAAAAATGATTGTTGCTGAAATCAAAGGTGCAGGACCTGAATACCCACTTTCGCGTGAGAAATTAAGTCCGGTTTTAGCTTGTATTAAAGCAAACAGTACAGAGCATGCCCTTCAAGAGTGTGAAAATATGTTAGAGCTTGGCGGATTAGGTCACTCTGCTGTTATCCATTCTAACAATAGAGAGCTTCAAAAAGAGTTCGGCATTCGTATGAAAGCAAATCGTCTTATTGTGAATGCTCCATCAGCACAAGGTGGAATCGGTGATATTTATAATGGATTCCTTCCATCGCTCACTTTAGGTTGTGGTTCTCACGGGAAAAACTCTGTATCTGAAAACGTAAGTGCTATTCATTTAATCAACAAGAAAAAATTAGCAGAGAGAAGAAACAATATGCAATGGATTAAACTACCGCCAAAAATGTACTTTGAAAAATATTCAACACAATATTTAGCAAAAATGCCAAAAGTGAAGCGTGCGTTCATTGTAACAGACCAAGGAATGGTAAATTTAGGATACGTAGATATTGTTATGCGTTACTTACAAGAGAACAAAGGTATTGAGGCAATCGAAATGTTCAGTCACGTTGAGCCAGATCCATCTGATGAAACAGTATATAAAGGTGCTGAAATGATGCACGAATTCCAACCAGATGTAATCATTGCACTTGGTGGAGGGTCACCAATGGATGCTGCCAAAGGTATGTGGTTGTTCTACGAACGTCCAGAGACAGAATTCTTCGGAATTAAGCAAAAGTTTATGGATATTCGTAAGCGTACAGTGAAATATAGAGAAATGGGTGAAAAAGCACAATTTGTTGCTATTCCGACTACTTCTGGTACAGGTTCAGAGGTAACACCATTTGCAGTTATTACAGATAAGAAAAAAGGCGAAAAATATCCATTAGCTGATTATGAATTAACTCCAGATGTAGCAATCGTTGATCCACAATTTGTTATGACATTGCCGAAAAATGTTACGGCTGATACAGGTATGGACGTGTTAACTCATGCGATGGAAGCTTTTGTTTCAGTCATGGCTTCTGATTACACTGATGGATTAGCATTAAAAGCAATCGAATTAGTATTCGAATATCTGCCAAGAGCAGTGAAATATGGTGCTAGCGATGAAGAAGCACGCGAAAAAATGCACAATGCATCTGCAATGGCAGGTATGGCATTTGCCAATGCATTCCTTGGAATTAACCACTCACTTGCACATAAAATCGGTGCTGAGTACCACATTCCACATGGACGTACAAATGCAATTTTAATGCCACACGTTATTCGCTATAATGCAATAAAGCCATACAAACATGCAATCTTCCCTAAATATGAGAAGTTTATTGCTGATAAGCGCTATGCTCAAGTTTCAAGAATGTTAGGCTTAAAAGGAAATACTGTTGAAGAATCTGTGGAGAGTTTAATTGAAGCAGTAATCAAATTAGGAAAAGAAATTGGCATCGAAATGAGTTTTGCGGCTAATGGAGTTGATAAAGCAGACTTTGATGCGAAAGTAAATGAATTAGCTGATCGTGCTTTTGAAGATCAATGTACAACAGCTAACCCAAAAATGCCGTTGGTTTCTGATTTAGCAGAAATTTTACGTCAAGCATATGAAGGTGTATAAATAATTTTTAAAAATGGGGCAAAAGTCGTCCCATTTTTAAAAATTATGTTGAACGGTCAACTGTGATGAAATCGTCATGATGATTTTATCACAGTTGACCGTTTTTCATTTTTTCTTGCACATCCTTTAAAATATTGAGATAATTTGAAAGGATGAAAGAGGTGTGGAAAATGGAAATGAGAAAAAATGAAACTTGGTGTGAAATGGATGCGCCGGCAGATTGGAAAGGTGTTACCATTGAGGAATTATTACGTGGAACCCTGGAATTACCTAAGAAAATTGTCCATCATTTTCGAATGAAAAAGGCTGTGAAAATAAATAATGAAATCGTGCCATGGAATACTAAGATTTGTGAAGGAGACATTGTTGCGATTGAATTTTTTGAACAGGAGACTCATGATATTGTACCTGAATACAGAGAACTACAAGTTGTATATGAAGATGATCATGTCTGTATTGTGAATAAACCAAAAGGGATGGAGACTCATCCGAATAAAAAGGGACAAACAGGTACTCTAGCGAATCTTGTTGCTGGATATTTTCAAAAGACAAATATTCAAGCTAAGCCGAGACACATACATCGTTTAGATAAAGATACAACTGGAGGGGTAATTTTTGCCAAGCATGCTGCTGCAGGGGCAATGATGGACAAGTTATTAGCTGATCGAAAAATAAAGCGAATGTACCTTGCTTTAGTGCATGGGGTTATCAAAGAAGAAAAAGGTACCATTCGAAAGCCTATTGGAAAAGACCGCCATCACGGAACGAAAAGAAGGGTTTCTCCACAAGGACAAGACGCAACCACCCATTTTCAAGTGTTGGAAAGAAGAAAAAATGAAACTTTAGTATCGTTAGAATTGGAAACAGGGAGGACCCATCAAATTCGTGTACATATGAGCTACATAGGGCATCCTTTAGTAGGTGATACATTATATGGTGGAAGGAAGAAGGGTGAACATACTTCTCAAGTTCTCCATGCTTACAAAATAATATTTCAGCATCCTATCACAAAGGAAGAACGGCTAGTTGAGATACCGACATTCAGGGTGAAGGAAATGAGGTGAGAGAATGGAACGAAAATCTTTGCAAATCGATTACCGAATCATAAAAATAGCAATAGGTGGCGGTGGAGCGCTGTTTCTGGCACAATTTTTACAACTGCAAAATTTTAGTACGGCAGCAGTTATTACCCTTTTAAGTATTCAAAGCACAAAGAAAAAATCTTTGGTGATAGCATTCCAGCGCTTTGTAGCTTGTATGATTGCTATGGGAATAGGGGTATTTCTATTTAAACAATTAGGCTATCAACCATTGACAGTTACTATTTATTTCCTCCTTGCTATACCATTACTTACCCGCCTTGGTCTACAGGAAGGAATTGTTGTGAGCTCAGTTATTCTTTTGCAGTTATATGTAATAGGAGATACTACTGTTGCTTTGGTGTTAAACCAAATATCCATTATTACCATCGGAATTGCTTTCGCGCTACTTATGAACATGTACATGCCAAGTATTGAAAAAGATTTAATAGATGTGAAAAGAAAAATAGAGGAAAATTTTAAAATCATATTTGCTACCTTTTCTCTTCATATGAGACGTAAAGAGCAAGAATTCCCTGAAAGCTTATTAGCAGAAACAGAGAAATTAATTGAGTATTCAAAGGCACTTGCTTTTCAAGAATTGGAAAATACATTTTTAGAGAAAAGCAATTATTATTTTGTATACTTTGAAATGAGAGATAGACAATTCAATATCATACGTGATCGGATTGTACCAATCTTATCTTCTCTCCACTGTACTTATGAGCAGACAAACATGATTGCGGCATTTTTAGAGGAAGTAGCATTGTCCATCTACGAAGAGAACACCGCTCACCAATTAATTGCTGATTTAGAAGATTTGAGAAAGCAGTTCGAAGGTATGGAGTTACCTCAAACGAGAGAGGAGTTTGAAACAAGGGCTGCTTTGCTGAGCCTTGTTAAAGAGCTAGAAAGCTTCCTGCACATTAAGCGGACTTTTAAAGAAGAATGGTCTGTTAAATAAATGGAGTGGTCTATTGACCACTCCGGTTATTTATATAGATTTTTCCGATGCACTTTTATTTTTAGCATTTCATCGTAGTAGTCAATGTATGCAGAATCAATGCTCATTCCAACTAAATTATAATCCTCATCTTCCATATGCATTCCTAATAAGTGTTCATGGTAGTCATCTATCTCCGGATCCCGCTGTACTTGTAATGCAGATGCTAAAATGTCTAAATCCGCAGGTCTTGTTGCTGCCTTCCCTTCAAGCTCAATCCAAGCACCATCTTTATTGACTACCATATTAATTTTTAAATTTTCAATATTATGTTCAACAAAATATCCTGCTAAATCTTGTAAAATTTTCATCACTGTATGATGCTCATGTTTCATGTTTTATACCCCTTTTTATATTTAATAATGCGTCATAAATAGGCGTTAATACCGCAGCGATAAAGCCTCCGGAGAATCCGTTGTTATACAAATTAAGTCCGCCGTGAAGGAAATTTACATTTACCACTAAACTAGTATGTAGAAAGCCTGCGATAATTCCATAGATAGGGCCATAAAATCCAGCAATTGGAGCCAGTGTTGTTCCAAACAAAGCTGCCAATATAAAAGTGGTAGAAGAAGCATCATGGATATTTAATATAGAAGCTAAATATACTCCGATGAATATAGGGATACAATTAAGCGGATGTTTTCCGAACGCACTAAAACCAATGATTGTAAAAATACCTCCGATGACCGGACCATTAAGTTGTCCACCAACGAGTAATACATAGAAAGTTGCCAGTGCTCCTTGTAACGCCATATTTATTAATGTTTTTCCAAATCCCTCTAGTAACATAAAATCAGTCACTAGTTTGCCAGAGTGCTGTAGGATTTTCTGATATCCTCGTATACTCATGCCATTATAATAGAAACCGATGATAAATAAAAGAAAGCAAAATCCAAACATAACGGCTGCTAATTTAGTGTTATTTCCACTAGAAAGGATAGACGCACTTGTAATCTCCGTGCCAAACATATTCAGAAATGCCACAATAAGCATACCGACAATTCCTGCTGTAAATCCAATATTATATAAGCTGAACCCTCTATGATAGCTTAGAAAGTGGCTGGCTAATGCCGGAAGAATGAAACCAATCAAAATTCCAAGAGTATAACCAATCAAAATTCCTTGTAGAGTAGAGAAAGCCATTCCAAAGGCCAGATAACTAACTGCTGGACCTAGAGCCGTACCAAACAGAGAAACAATAAGAAAATGAGAGAATGGGCGTTTTTCCAGCTTAGAATATAGATAAACACCTAGTGTAATAGGAATAGTGTTGAATAAACTTTTCCCAAACAGTGAAAACCCAAAGATAGTAAAAATTGCTGCAAGTACCGGACCAGAAAATTTAGCTTTTTGCTTGCGAACCATAAGAACGCTTAGTAGGGTCAATAAACCTCCGTTAAAAAAAGCAGCACCAACAGATGTCAATTCCATGTAATCTGTCACGAGCCTTCCTGGTGAGGTTGTAATTATTATCATACCTTCTAAAATTTCACTTGGTGTTTGAAAAACAAATCCAAGTCCCATCATTCCGAAGCAAAAAACAAGCAACATATAGTATTTTATATTCTCGGAAGCGTCTACATTTATATTGCTAGGAACTTTTTCCTCTTCGGGAGGTGTGGTACTACTCCTTTCCTCTGTTAAAGTTAATTTTTTTTCCATAAAAAAAGCTCTCCTTCTGAAAACATAATGAAGCACAGTAACAAAATAAATTTTTATTACTGAGAGTATTGCTGTTTATTTTATTTTCACTCTAAGTTTATCATTAAGGAAAATACATGTAAAGATGGTAGAGAATTAATGTTTAAATAAAATAAAGTAGAACTTCAAGACGAGTAAATAAGCGAGAAGGTGTTATAATTTTGAGAAGGAGTGAGATGGCATGAGTTTACAGGCAGTAGGAATGAGCCTACTATGGTTTTTTCTCTTTATTTATATCATTATCTCGTCTATTGATTTTGGAGCGGGGTTTTATATTTATTATGCAAGGTGGAGAAAGAAAGAACGAAAGCTGGTGGATTTCATTCGTCACTATTTATCGTCTTTATGGGAAATAACAAGTATATTATTTATTTTTTTCGCAGTAGGGATTACTGCGTTATTCCCTAGTATGTCATATTATTATGGGACAGCCTTTGTCATTCCAAGTGCAATTGCGATGTTACTTATGATGATTCGAAGCTCTTATTATGCTTTTGAAAGCTATGGATCAAAGGATAATCAATTATATATGTTTATGTATGGAGTCACGGGTTTATTGATTCCAGCATCTTTTTCCACCGCATTGACAATATCGGAAGGAGGCTTCATAAAGGAGCAGGGGGAGGAAGTTATCTTTTTAGCGAAGGAATTGTTTACAAGCATGTACTCATGGTCAGTTGTCATACTTGCTGTAGTTTCGGTGTTGTTTATTAGTGCGTGCTTTTTAACATACTATGCGAGTAGAGCTCATGATGAAAAATCAATGGAGACACTAAGGAGATTCTCATTATTTTGGAGTATACCAACTATTTTTTCGGGATTTTTCGTTTTTATTGCCATGAAAGGACATAATGAACGACACTTTCAAAATATGGTGGACATTCGGTGGCTATTTGTAATTTCCTTCCTCTGCTTTTGTATTGGAGTAGTTTTGATTTATCAAAAAAAATACTTAAGGCTGAGTTTCATCATGATTGTTTGCCAATTTTTTCTTGTCTTTTTTGGGTATGGCATAGGGCACCTTCCCTACATATTGGAGCCTTACATTACTATTTCCAATCATGGTACAAGTGATATGACCAAAGTAGCGTTGTTCATTATTTTTTCTCTAGGCATTGGTTTTATCATATCGTCTATTTGTTTTATCGTTATGATTTCAAGAAAAAGCAGACAGGGTGTGGGGAATAATCAATCATGATTATTTCCACCCCCTGTCTGCTTTTCTTATTTTACTTTTCTAAGATGAAATTTTTTATCAGTGTGCCCTAATTTTACATGCGCTACTTCTACTTGCTCTACTGCTGCAATCTTTTTCTTACTGCCTCTTTCTAAGTAATAGAAGACAGCACCAACAAAAAATGCTCCGCCAACAATATTCCCTAGGGTTGCAGGGATTAAGTTATGAATAGCACCTGCCAAGGAAATATCACTAGGATGACCTTGTAATAAAGCAAGGCTGAAGAACGAAAAGTTTGCAATACTATGTTCATAGCCTGATACGAAAAACGTAAATACGGCAATAAATATCATCAAGATTTTTACCCCGTCACTTTTGACACGGGTTGGAAGATAGACTGCTAGACAAACAAGCCAGTTAGCAAGAATACCTTTTGCGAATATATGGAATGAAGTGGAGGTCATTTTCGTCTCCACAATGTTGTTTAGCCATCCATTTACTCCATGATGACCGAAAATACCTGTTGAATGGAATAATGCAACAAAAAGCATTGTTCCAACAAAGTTTCCAATATAACAAATAGTCAATACCTTGACTAAATCCAACCAAGATGTTTTCTTTGATAGTGTAGAAACAGTCAGGTACATTGTATTACTGGTAAACAGCTCTGACCCTGTATAAATAATAATAACTAGTGCAATAGCAAAAGGGAGTGCATACATAATATTGGTAAGAGGAGAGTTTACCTGATAGAAAGCATCACCAATTTTAAAGCACGCTACTGTCAACATTCCTAAAAATACCCCTGCCAGTCCAGAACGAATAAAATATTCAAGTGGATTTGTTTGAAGCATGTTTCTTTTTCTCAAGCCTTGAGCCTCTAAATAATCAATACTCGATTCAACGGCCATTCCATTCACCTCGTTAATTTGTTCATTATTTCACCTATATTACTTTACTGCTAATTACTTTGTTTTTCAAGTAATTATAATAAAAAAAATTAAAAAAGTGTGTACTTTCTTTGAAAGCAGTAAAAATTGAATAATATTTGAACCTTCATTTGAAAGATTGATATAATAGTATGTAGAAAAAAGAAATGGAGGGGAACAGAATGAAGGTATTCATGGATGATACGAGACCAGTTGACTATGGTTTTGTACTAGCGAGAACAGTAGATGAAGCAATAAAATTAGTACGTGAAAATAATGTTGAGGTATTGTCCCTTGATTATAATATGGGGATTAGACAAAAGAATGGACTTGAATTTGTAAAGGAGTTCTGCCAAGAAGGACTATATGCCAAGAAGATTGTCATACATAGCAATGATATTTTTGGGGCGGCGAAAATGATGGAGGCATTCCAAAAAGCACAAGAAAATAACCAAATTTCCAAGGACATTGTTGTCACGCGGGGACAATCGTATTGGATTTAAGTAAAAGTAGATCGG
>DAIDKD010000112.1 GCA_027451065.1 Bacillaceae bacterium
CAACAGGAGTTCTCTTGCAAAATGGTGATTACTATGAATGTAATCATGTTATTGTGGCAGTTGGTGGACGCTCTGTCCCACAAACTGGTTCGACTGGAGATGGGTATGCTTGGGCGAAAAAAGCTGGTCATACCATTACAGAGCTATTTCCAACAGAGGTTCCTATTACCTCTAAAGAAACCTTTATAAAAAAGAAAATTTTACAAGGTTTGTCGCTACGGGACGTTTCCCTTAAAGTGTTAAGTCCAAAAGGGAAAATTGTGGTAACCCATCAAATGGATATGATTTTCACTCATTTTGGTATATCTGGCCCTGCTGCTCTGCGCTGTAGTCAGTATGTTGTTCAAACCATGAAAAAATTTGGTACTGACCAAGTACAAATGGAATTAGATATTATGCCGACGATAAAAGATGAAACACTGTTCCAGCAAATTCTCAATCAAACAAAAGAGGAAGGCAAAAAGGCTGTGAAAAACTCATTGAAAGGACTTATCCCTGAAAGATTCCTTCATTTTATCTTAACGAAAAATAACATCTCAGAACAACTAGAAGGAAATCACCTTTCAAATGAACAGATTCGAGCGCTTGTAAATGATATCAAGCATTTTTCCTTTTTCGTGCACGGCACGCTTTCCATAGAAAAAGCCTTTGTAACTGGCGGAGGAGTATCCATAAAAGAAATTCATCCGAAAGAAATGTCTTCAAAACTGATGAATGGCTTATACTTTTGTGGAGAAATATTAGACATCCATGGCTATACAGGAGGATACAACATTACCGCTGCTTTCGTCACAGGAAGACTAGCAGGAATGAGTGCAGCACAAGAGGTAGTAGCTGCAAAAAGTTGAACCAGCAGCGAAATTACTGCCTAAAATGAGGTTATGGTAATTGGTCAAAAGACCAATTACCATAACCTCATTTTACTCTTTGTATATAACCATTGCTGAAAAACAATAGACGCCACTATCCTCATCTGTACTAACTGCAACCTGATATTGAATCTCTTGGATTGTGTGCTCAGGAATTTTTCTCAAAAAGTCATTCAGGGATTCTTCTAAATCTCTTTCATGTTCCTCATCGAATATTTTTACCTTCAACACACGAAAGCACCTTCCTATTCACTCTGTTTTCCTATCACTCATTCCAAATACTCATAGTTCATTATACTTTACTAGATTATTCATTATGACAAAAAGAATGAACATAGGAAAAGCCCGTCTAACAATATGATAACTATACTGAGCTTCTTACAATTGAATCTTTTCAATAAACTAAATGACTTGGGTGCTTTTACCCAAGTCATTTAGTTTGCTAATACTCAAAAAAATCGCGACCATACAAATGCGGATATGGATAGGTCACCATTGGAAATGTAGTAGCATACGGCGGTAAATATCCCCATCCATAATATTTTCCATATGGATAGTATCCATGGTGATGATGGTGGTGGTGATAAGGATTCCCAGGTTTATATGGAACTGGCGGATGATAACCAGGATAATGAGGCGTTGGCGGATAAATCGGATGATGCGGATGTGATGGTGGATAAAATCCTCCCTTTTGTTGTTGTCTTTCAAATTCAATTGATTCTTGCATTTCATCAAACATCTTTCGCACTCCCTTTCTTATCACTAAAACAAATCCTACACAGTTAGGTATATGCCTCATACAAGCTCAAGGAGTGGGCGAATGACCTTGTCCTCAAAAAAATCAGGCTGTGTGACTCGGACTAAAAGCGCCCAATTCACACAGCCTGTCTTCATTATTTTTAGCTTATCAAGTGTTTCTCTTCATTTAGAATAACAACAGATTTTTTCCCCATGAAACAACCGATTATTCCTAATATAATTGCTGGAATGATGAAGCCAAGTCCCTCCGCATATAAAGGAATAAAAGAGAGCATTCTTGTGAACGATCCATTCAAAATCGTCTGATTTGCTAAATCAATCGCGCTAAACACTGTGACTCCAAGGACAGTTACCGGATATATGTAGGTGAATGCATATATATGTCGATGAAATATACCTAAAGTTATGAGTGCCATAAAGACTGGAAAGATTGCTCCTAAAATTGGTCCGCAAATTGCAATAATTTGAGTCAGACCAACATTCGCTACTGCACCACTAACAACACATAGGATAAGTACCCACAGTTTATAAGAAATACTCGGAATGTGCTTTGTAAAAAACTGGCTACAGGCTATAACTAAACTTATCGCTACACAAAAACATGCAACTGTAAAAATAAGTGCCAGAACAATACTTCCATAAGAGCCGAATAATTGCTCTGTGAGATAAATTAAAACTTGCGCCCCATTTTCTAGGTTTTGTAATGTAGCTGTTGTTGCTCCTAAGTATGCCAAAATCGTATAAACAATTCCTAAAACAAGTCCAGCACCCATCCCTGTGTAAATCATATATTTCGTAATTGATTTTTCTTCAGTGATACCTTTCATACGTAACGTATTGATAATAATGGCTGCTACAACAAAAGCAGCTAATCCATCCATTGTTAAATATCCGTCTAAAAATCCTTGAATCATCGGATTGTTTGCGTAGCTTCCCTGCCCTGCCCCAGGAGTATCAAGTGGGACAAATAAACTTCTTACAAAAACCATACCAATTAATATCAATAAAATCGGCGTCAACACTTTTCCAAATCTGCTTACTAGCTTGGACGGCGACATACTAAACCAATACACAGCCCCAAAGAAAACAACAGTATATATAAATAATGGCAACGGACTGCTGGCCATACTTTCTGGCAAAAATTGCTTTACACCCATTTCGAAAGCTAAACTCCCATTCCTTGGAACTGCAAGTCCTGGTCCAATACAGATGAAAATAACAAAAGGAAAAATAAGTGCAAATTTCTTATTTACTCGATTTAGTAAAACCTCCATACTTCCTGCTTTTGCCACTGCAATAATACCTAAGATAAAAATGCCAATATCAGATAAAATAAATCCTATTAATGAAATCCCAAAATTTTCTCCTGCATTATGCCCTAAATAAGGTGGAAAAATAAGATTTCCTGCCCCAAATAAAGTAGAAAAAAGCAAGAGACTTACCAACATCTGATCTTTTCTCGATAACGTCTGCATAACCGTCCCCCTAAAAATAATATGCTACTAAATATACTATAAAATTTCAAAAAATTCCACCTTTTCTTATTTCCATTTTTTCGTTTTTTATGTAAATTTAGTAAAAACCTTACCTTTCCCTTGTTTTTTTTTCTGAATAGTTCTAAAATTGAGTATACATATTTTTAAAGAAGGTGATTATTTGGATAATAAAGGATGTATCAAATGTGGAAGTACGGATGCTGGGCAAAAAGAAGTTGCCATGACAGGAACAGGATTGTCAAAAATGTTCGATATACAACATAATCAATTCCTTGTTGTATACTGTAAAAACTGCGGTTATTCCGAGTTTTATAACAAAAGCTCTTCTACTGGATCAAATATTCTCGATTTATTTTTTGGATGATACAAAGACTGAGGTACTGGAAATGATTACCCTTCAATCATTTCCAGTACCTCGGTCTCTTCTCCTCAATCATGCCTTTCTCTCAAACGCATATAAGAGAACTCAAGGTCATTCAAGATTTCCTCATCTTCTTCATCTATCATAAGAAGTTTGTTAGCAACTTCGATATGATTTTCAAACTCTTCCAAAGCCAAATAGCTTTTGCTTAAAAAATACAAGGCATCTTCTTGTTGCTCTTGTACTTTATATTGTAAAAAATAGTAGATAGCTTTCTCATAGTCTTCCAAAAGGAAATAAGAAATTCCCAAACTGAAATATACTTTGTTAAAATCTGGGTCTAGCTTCTGCACTCGTTGAAAGTATTCAATTGCTTCTTCAAGCCTGTCTAAACTATAAAGGCTGTTTCCCATATTGTATTGCATAGCTAAATCGTTTTGATATTTATCCACATATGGAAGAAGCATTTCATAAGCTTCTGCCTCCTTCTCTTCTTCAAAATAGCTCCAAGCAATATTGTTAATAAGGGTTTCTTCTAATCCACCTAGCTCCAAAGCTTGATAGAAATATGGACGTGCCTCTTCACATTTTCCTAAATACACAAGGCAGTAGCCAAGTAAATTCGCATATATCCAATTGTCAGGGTGCTCATAACAAAGCTTTTTATAAAATTTATATGCTCTTTCATACTCACGTTTCTTCAAAGCTTCCTTCGCAAATTGAGACAATCGTTCCTCTTTTAATTCAAAAATCAAGATAAGCCCTCCGATTCTTCACTAGTTGATACCATCTCGAAAAGTTCATGTAAATAAGCAATACCACGCACTTGTTCTTTTAATCTATAATCAAGGTAATGGAGAGATTGAAGTGCCATCTCTTTTGCTTGGGTAATATTGTGCTTATCAAGCTCCTGTAATATTTCCCGGACAATATCCAATGAGTAAGCTACTCTCTGAACAGTTCGAATGATAAGTACTTTCCGAATATCAGATGAGTTGTAGATACGAAATCCACTTTCTTGATGACGTTCCGGCTGTACTAACCCTTCCCTCTCCCAGTGTCTAATAGCTGAGGTAGATACATTCGCTTCCTCAGCAACTTCTCCTATGGTAAAAGAATTTTTATTTCGATATTTAGGAATATTGCTTAATTCCTTTAAATCAAGAATATCAACTGTTTTTTGCACTGTTTCCTTTTCTAAATGTAGTTCAACTTGTGCTCTATTCATTTTCCATAACACGTCTAATTTTTTTCCTTCTTTTACAAGAGGCATTACTTCACGCACGAAATCCATTCCACATCCTGCAATAAGGGCTCGTATGCATCGAAAATATACTTCATGAACTTTTGTATATTTTCGATATCCATTCTCTGCTCGCTCTACCTCTGGAATCAGTCCCCACGCTTCATAATGCCTTAGTGCGCTAGTGCTGATGTTTAATTTCCTTGCAATTTCAATTCCTTTCATCGACAAGACCTCTCCATTTTTTCATGTAAACTATAGTATATGATAATCTTTTAGAAAAGGGAAGCTGAAATATAAATAAAAAACAATATAAACCTTAGCATTTGCATTAATTTTGTATGATAAGGGTGTAGGCTAATTTAATGAATTTAGGAGGAGGATGTTATGAGAAAAGAATTTATAGAAAGAGCAGGAAGGTTAATTAGTGATTCTAGCCATTGTACTTTAACATCAATTGATGCAAATGGTTATCCAAGGACTACCACGATGCCTATTATAAAAGGAGACGGCTTGAAAAAATCTTGGTTTGTCACTTGGTATTCTTCTGATAAGGTGAAAAATTTCAAGAAAAATCCAAAAGCTGGTATGTGCTGTAGTAATATGGTGAATGGTGATAACGTTGCGTTGACAGGAGATATGACAATCGTTTCTGATTTAGAATTAAAAAAGCAACTTTGGACTGATGCATGGCTTGGTTACTTCCCAGGCGGTTATGAAGATCCGAATTTTTGCCTGTTGGAATTCACTACAAATTTTATGCGCATAAGAGTTGACTATAGGCTTGAAGAGTGTGCGGTGTAAAATAGGCTGCTTTCAAACTGCTTGATTTGGTATATGAATGCATTCTAAAGGTTCCATAATGATTGCTCCTACCTAATATAAGAGAATAGGTCCACGCCCCATTCTCTTATATTAATTATACTTCTGGTGTGTCTTTCTCTTTTTCTGAAACTGCATTACTTTCGCTTACTGCACTCGTCAGTTGCTCGAGACTGGGCTTTAAGTTATGCTTCCCTGCGTAGCTTTCTAGCATTTCTTTTAGATCAAGACCCATTGTTTCTTTTAAGCTTTCTTGAGCTGTTGCCATTAAGTCAGTAGCATAGCCAGTTACTTTGTTGGCACCGCCATTTTTATCACCGCTACCAGTATCAACAACGGTAATCTTGTCAATATTGCCAAGTGGGCTGGCAATATTTTTCGCATATTCAGGAAGCATTTTGATAATCATGTCCATAATAGCCGCCTGACCGTACTGCTCAAATGCTTCAGCAATTTTTTGTTTCGCTTCTGCTTCTGCAAGACCTCTCAATTTAATAACTTCCGCTTCCGCTCTACCTTGAGCTAATTCTGCTTCCGCTTTTGCAAGACCTTGTGCTTTTACTTGCTGTGCTTCCGCTTCCGCTAAAGTTGTAATTCTGTATTGATTAGATTCCGATTCTGATTTTTTTCTTGCTTTTTCCGCTAAGGCAGCTTGTTCTACTGCATAACGGTCGGCCTCTGCTTTTTTCTTCACTTCTGCATCATATTGCTTTTCACGTCTTTGAATTTCTTTTTCTTCTAATTCGATTTGCTTTTGACGCTCAATGATTTCAATTTCCATCTCTTGCGCCTTTACATCTTGGGAAGCACGAGCTTTTTCCAATGAGTAAGCTTGGTCGGCACGAGCTTTGGCTACTTCTTGCTCTTGGCGGTACTCTGCCACTTTTAACTGGTTCATTTTCTCCGCTTCCGCAATTTCCGTCGCTCTTTCAAGCTCTTCACGCTTTGCTTCTTTAGCAGCTTTTGCTTGCTCAATCCGAGTTTCTTTTTCAGCAACTGCTGTAGCAATGTCTGCGTCACGTTTTACTTGAGCAATTCGTGGCTTTCCTAAAGATTCAAGGTACCCTTTATTATCGCGAAGGTCTTTAATTGTAAAGGATACAATCACAAGTCCCATTTTCGCTAAATCCTGTGATGCTACTCGTTGTACTTCTTGTGAGAATTTATCACGGTTTTTATAAATTTCTTCTACAGTCATGGTTCCTAAAATGGCACGTAAATGACCTTCTAGTACCTCTCTTGCCTCATGCTCTAAATCAGATCTTGCTTTTCCTAAAAATTGTTCCGCAGCTGTGGCAATTTCTTCAATTGAGCTCCCGATTTTGATGATACTAGTTCCGTCTACCATGACAGGCACACCCTGCTCTGTGTAAACTTCCGGTGTTGTTACATCTAATTTAATAGATAATAGACTGAGAGGTTTCGCTTGTTGAAAAACTGGTAAAACAAAAGCTCCTCCACCACGAATGATTTTTATTTTATTCCCTGATTCATCTACATGAACATTTTTTGTACCTAAATAACTTCCTGTAATAATTAACGCTTCATCTGGACCTACTGTTCTGTACTTCACAATGAACACTGTCAGTAATACAATAAGAATTACTAATGCGATTGCTCCAACAACTAAGCCAGCTCCCATGCCATCTAATATACCCATCACGTCACTCCTTCTTTTTCATTATATTTCCCTTTCTCACGATAAGATAAGTGGTTTGTATGGAATCACTTGTGCCACTCTGTCTTTTATCTCAAATACCATGACTGTTTCACCAGCTTCAATCTGTATTCCTTCTACACTTACTGCTGATCTAGATATGGAGCCAGTTGCACTTTTAATTAATATTTCTCCAAATCCATCTACAGGAATCGTAGTAATGACAGTCGCTACTGTCCCTTCAATTGCTTTTTCACTAACGACAAGGGAATGTTGGGCTCTTTTCACCGGAATCAAGATAAAATGGTAAGATAAAAGTGAAAGCAATAATGCAACCCCTGCTGCAATGATAAAAATAACCAGGCTAGATAAGCTTGTATAGAATTCCAAAATAAAACCTATTGCAGATGTGATTGTTGTAAAAGCCAATAATAGAATTGGACTGAAAATACCGTCCATATCCATGTCAAATATCCCACCTACAAATGCGTACAATAACGTAAGCCCTCCCGATATGAGCAAGCCATAAAAATATAGCGTTTCATATGTAAAGCCCATTATCATTCTTACCACCTCACTTCTTATTGATGTTGAAAGTTCAAATACATACTTTCATTATACACTGAATTTTTATACAATTAAATCATTTCTTGAAATTTAATTTCGCTTCATACTTATACTACAATTTTAGTAATTTACCGTTGGTTAAACAAGTAACTTTCGTAATACCTCGTCGTGAACAAAGTCCTGTGCCAACAAAGAAGGCACTAGTACCGGACAAACTAGTGCTTCTCTTTACATATTTCTCTGTCGTCACCTCGTACATGTTTTTTAATCTACATTCACGCCTGCTTCCTTTTCCTAAATTCAATAACAGATAAAACAATAATCGTAACAACACCTGCGAAAACAGTTGATGTAGTTGTCGGAATATAGATATCAAAAACACGTTGTCCCACGACACTCCCTACTCCAAGTATCGTACTCACAACAGCAAAACATAACATCCCAAACAAAAACCTCTTCATATAAACCACACTCCAGTTCATTTTTGTAAACTATTTCACCTTAATAGTAAGATTTTTTGTAGTCAAATGAATAACCCCGAGTAAAATAACTAGCAAGAGAACATTTCCGACAAACGAAAGATAAAAGAGGAATATTACTAAGTACGTGCACAAGTTTCACATTATACTTGAACTTCCCTGTCATACTTTATTATTTTGAACATTTTCTTATTCCCTTATTTTTGATTTCATTTTTTCTCCTAAAACGTATATTCTTTTGCTCACTTACCCATTATATTTTTCTTTCATCAATACAATTAGCCATTAAATTAACTGCGGTTTTAAAACCAAGGATAAACCCGTCTTTATGCCCGAAAAAAGATGCATCACTAATTAAGTCACTTAATTCTCGATATTCATCTATATCGATACCTTTTTCTTCTGCGCTCCTAGAAATTTTATGCCGCACCATTAAATCTTCTTTCGTTAGCCCCCTTCCTTCTATGACACTCATATAAATATCTTCAAACATGCAACTCTCCTCCTTCAAAAAAATGTAGTTAAAAATATATAAATATAGATAATCAAGGAAAATACATTTCTCTGGACCTCCATATTAAACAGCGCTTCCATTTTTAAGCAAAATCCATAGGAGAAATTAAAGATAGAGCATTTATTTACAAGGAATAAAAATCATTATATAGTGAAAGAAAGTAAATATAAGGAATTTATATTTTAACAAAATTATAAATCTAACAAGTTTATATGTCAATAAAAATAAATCACATAAATTTACTTTATACAAAAATTATTTTGAGGTACAAGAAAATGTCACTAAAAAAAGATATTGGAAAAAATATCAAATCGATTAGAAAGAAACAAAAAATGACTCAAAAAGAATTAGCAGATAAACTAAATATGAACGTCCAAAATATTTCTCAAATTGAAAGAGGGATTTACCTTCCGTCTACACTAGCCATGTTTGACATATCTCAGTCATTATCAGTTACTCCTAACGAACTATTTCTTGGTGAGGCTGTTTATAAAACACAGGAGGAGGGATACCGTAAAGTTTCACTAGAAGAGATTGAACATTTAATTGCTAATCATACGAAAGAAATGCAAGATTTATTACACAGGAAAACAGATTATAATCCTTCTGTTCAAGTACAAGAAAAATACGAAAGAAAAGAACTTCTCAAAATGATTTCTGAAAAGGCAAAAACAAATGATGATTTAAGAGAACTTATTGAATATCAATTCAATAAACAACTTAATGAACTGATTGAGAAATTTAAACATCCGCCTGACAAAGACAACAAAGAAGCCCCTCATTGAAGAGCTTCTTTGTTTGATTAGAAAAAATATAAATGCTTGAACAAGACAATGATGAATCCGCCTCTTTTCAGCTAATTATCATTGTCTTGTTCTAATTTTTGAGAAATGGTCTTTATCCCTTTCAAACAATCTAGTTGGCTACTACATTCACCAATTTACCTAGAACCGCAATTACTTTACGAA
>DAIDKD010000113.1:0-2074 GCA_027451065.1 Bacillaceae bacterium
GTAGCGAGCAGCTACCCATCCTTCTTGGTTTCCTACACGTACTCTCATCCATCCATTGCTCTCACTTAGAATAGTTAAGTTCGTGTTTCTTGGTAAAGTTCTTAAAATTCGATGGTTTGTTCCTGCTCCAGTTCGCATATTAAGGTTCACGTTTGTTCTTCCTTGCCTTGTTGCACTAAATGCCTCGATAGTATTCTCAGAATTTGCATATGCAGTATCACTAATAGCAAATGTCCCTGTCATCACTCCACCAACTACTACAGCTGTTGCTAATACTTTGTTAAGTCTCACTTTTCTTCCCCGCTTTATATATGTATTTAGAAAGACTGCTACTAATCTTTCTATCTTTAAATTCAGTTTCAAAATGCTATATATTTTCTTGAATAAATAGTCCGCTATGTTTTTCTGCGTAACGTACCTCTACATAACATGATAGTATAAGTCACTCACTATCGAAAGGTTTTTAACAGAATTGTAATATTTCTTAAAATTCTTTTCATTTTTGTTAAGTAGGTTCTATATTATTTTAAAATAGTAAATAAGATAGAGTTTTAAAAGCGTGCCTCCCCTCTTCCCCTATGGATAATTAGTTACTCACTCTGTTTGGAGCTAGCATGGGATTTTCTTAAAAATAGTTTCTTAATATAGAGAGGCTGTGGTTATCATCCTGATAATAAAATGAAAAAAAAAAGATAAGTACCAAGAGAATGAAATAAATCCACCTGCATTTTCTGTTGACCACATATCAATCGAACGATAAGGGGTAGAGTATATTTCAGCCTTTTTTCCTGTCAATCCTTGCTTGTCCATGAGTAAAACTTCCTTTCGTGATTTATCATTAATGAAGAATTGCTAGTAAATGTATCTCGTAAACACTTGTTTGCTTCAACTAATCATCAGAGGGAGATCAAAGAAAATCCCCTCTGATTTAAAGTATCACTCCATCATTCTTTATACATAAAATAATCAAAGTCAGCATGTTTGTTTTGACCGCTTGTATCTTGACAATGCATCCCCACAAACGCTCCGGTGAACCCATTTAATCTGACATATTCATCAGACAATTGATAAGATGCAAAGGTAACAGGGATGTCATGCCATGTTTCCTGATCAAATGAATAACAGAATGAATACGTATCTACTCGAACTTTTACCTTTAAATGAACATATTCAATGTTTTCTGGAACTGGAATCTCTGAGCCATGAATTGGTTGAGAGAAAGTAAAGTTATCACATCTTACAATATCAATCACTCTTTCTTTCTCTTCATTCCAAGTAATTTGAACAGATGTCCAATTTTCCGTATTGTAATAACATACTAGTCCCGCTGCCTGCTGAAATGTGTCTGGTTGGAATGAAACACCAGTACTTGCATCAAAATGGAACGCCTGCCAACGTCTTGCGACAAGCGCTTGTGTAAATAGAGACGTTAACGATTCTTTCCCAAACAGGCGAAGGTTGCCTTTTCTTTGCTTTAAAGACATCACCTCATCTGTTAATGGAATCCGTAGAGATTGGAAATGATGATTTAGTGTTAGTTGTTCAAAATGATCAACTTCATCAAAATCAACCTCCCACTTTACTTCTTCAATATTAGGTGACTCTACTTCAAGCGAGCCTTCTTTCCCACCAACTACATAAGGCCAACCATTGTGCCACTCTAATTTTTGGATGGCTGTTTCTCTTCCTAAAGGGCAATATCCTCTCTGCTCTTGTACTGGTGCCCCATCACGTGGGAGTGGTCTCCCTGCAAGATGAGCCAAATACCATTCACCAGTGTGTGTTTGTATCATCGAAGCATGGCCGCACCTTTGTAATGGATTTCTTGGCTCATGCCAAGATGTAAGCAAAGGATGATCAGGATGCAATTCGTATGGTCCATCAATTGCTTTTGATCTTGCTAGTGTAGCTGTATGTCCATACCTTGTCCCGCCCTCTGCTGTCAATAAGTAATAATATCCATCTATACGATATAAGTGCGGTCCCTCAGTCAGTCGAATGTCTGTACCTTTAAAAATCACCTTCGGTTCCCCGATTAAGCGTTTTTCTACATGAGAATACTCTTGCATAACTA